>WHTS01000012.1:74121-91269 GCA_009377585.1 Betaproteobacteria bacterium | reverse complement strand
CCTCTGCGTGGTGAGCTCCAACTACCCACTTTGGCACATTTGATGCCGTCTAGCAGGTTGGAGGACCCTCGCCCCCGAGGGGGGCGGGAGGTGACCATCACATCTCTTGAGAGGAGGGGAAAACCTGTCGCTCCCCTCCTGCGAAGGAGGGGCTGGACGCGACGTTGTCGCGGACGGGGTGGTGTATTCTCGGATTCGAGCGCACGCGGTCCGGGTATCGTTCACGATTCGCGGCGCGCGCACCGCATCCACGGGAGGAGAATCATGACGGCTTCGGTGGGATTCATCGGCCTGGGCAACATGGGCAACCCCATGGCCGGCAACGTGTTGAAGAATGGCTTCACGCTCACGGTGTTCGACAAGAATCCGGCGGCGATGAAGAACCTGGTCGCGGCCGGAGCGAGCGCGGGTTCGTCGCCGCAACAGGTGGCCGAGAAAGCGGAGGTTCTGCTCACCTGCCTGCCCGGCTCGCCCGAAGTCGAGGACCTGTACCTCGGCGCCGGCGGGCTGATCGAATGCGCCAAACCGGGCAACGTGCTGGTGGACATGAGCAGCGTGTTGCCTTCGACGCCGCGCAAGCTCGAGCCGCTGGCCAAGGCCCGCGGCGTTCAGTTCCTGGAAGCGCCGGTGAGCGGCGGCGTCACCGGCGCGCGCGCAGCGACGCTGGCGATCATGACCGGCGGCGACGAAGCGGTGCTCGAACGGGTGCGCCCGATCCTGCGCACGATCGGGCCGAACATCTATCGGGTCGGCCCCGTCGGCGCCGGCAACACCGTGAAGGCGATCAACAACATGATGTCGTCGGTGAATGCGCTCACCATGATGGAAGGCATGATGGTCGGGATCAAGTCGGGGCTTGATCTCGAAACGATGCACGCGATCATCAAGGACAGCAGCGGCAACAGCAACGCGCTGGCGCGCGTGCACCGCGCGCTCATCCCGCGTAACTTCGAGCCCGGCTTCAAGGTCCAGCTCATGAACAAGGACCTGGACACGTTCAACTCGATCGCCCGGGATTTGCACGTGCCGGTGAGCTTCGGCAACGTCGCTCAGCGCTATCAGCAGGCCGCCCTTGCGGCCGGGCTGGGGGAGAAGGACACCAGCGTGATTTTCACGCTGATCGAGCGGCTGGCTGGCGTCAAAGCGCCGGGCGAGTAGGCTGCTTCAGGGATACACCTGCCAGAACGCGCGCCGGGTGCGCTGCGCGAAGGAACCGACCGCCTCGTCGTACAGGCGCCACAATTCCTTGCGCATGGGATGGTCGGCGCTGATGAGGCGGTTCAACTCGTCCTCGTCCGAGACGTCGTATTCGTACACGACCAGGTAGCGCGGTTCCTGCCCGTCGGTGGCGCGGTAGCGACGCACGCGCGTGATCTGCGGGAAGCGCTCACGCACGTCCGGGATGTGCTCGTCGTGGTACCAGCGGTTGAACTCGTCCTCGTGCGCGGGATCGACCGTTGCCATGTTGAGCATCAGTCCGCGGGTTTCCTTGTCCATCGAATGGCCCCTCGTCCGCAATCCGACCTTCAGCTGCCGCGTTCGCGTGCGCTCAGAAGCCGAGCGCCATGCCGCCCGGACGCGAATCGCTCGCCCCGCGCAGCACACCGCGGGCGCGGTCGAGCTCGATGATCTGCACCGCGCCGCCGCCCGCCCACGGCGCCAGCCCTTCGATGCGGTGACCGTAGCCGGCAAGCCGCTCCCGCACCGATTCGGGAATCCGCTGGTCGATGCGCAGGACCGGCTCGCGGTCCAGGTTGGCCGGATCGGTGCCGGGAAAGCTGTACCAGCGCGGCGCATCGACCGCTTCCTGCAGCCCCAGGCCGTGGTCGACGATGCCGGTGATCATCTGCACGTTCCACTGCGCCTGCTGATCGCCGCCCGGCGTGCCGCCGATCAGCCACGGCTTGTGGTCGCGGAACAGCATCCAGGCGTTGAGCGTGTGCATCGTGCGCTTGCCCGGCGCAATGACATTCGGATGCTCCGGATCGAGGCTGAAGCCGCGGCCGGCGCGATTGTTGAGCGTGATACCCGTGTCGCCCGCGACCACAGCGGAGCCGAACGAATTCGACAGACTGTGAATGAACGAAACCGCATTGCCGTCGCCGTCGGCCACGCAGAAGTAGCTGGTATCGCCGCCATGCTCGGCGAGCTGCGCCCCGGCCGGCCATCCCGCCCTGTGCGGGTCGATCTCCTTGCGCCGTGCGGCTGCGTGCGCCTTCGAGATCAGCGTCTCGAGCGGCCAGCGGACGTGCGCCGGATCGCCGGCATAGCGGTTGCGATCGGCGAACGCGAGCTTCTTCGCTTCGGCGAGCAGGTGAATGCGCTCGGCCCCGAAGGCCGCGAGCTTCGACAGATCGAAACCTTCGAGAATATTGAGCTGCTCCAGGACCAGAAAGCCTTGCGACGGCGGCGCCGTCTGGTACACCGTCGAGCCGCGGTAGTCGGTCGCGATCGGCGCATATACGACCGGCTGCTGACCGGCGAAATCGCCTCTGGAGAACAACGCATCTTCGTCCTTGAGGAAGCGCACCAGCCGTTCGCCGATCTCGCCCCGGTACAACGCTTCCGCGCCGCCTTTGGCAACGATGGCGAGCGTGCGGGCGAGATCGGGCGCGCTCCAGCGATCGCCCGCGACAGGCGGCCGGCCGCCGGGCAAGTACATCGCCGCCGAATAGGGATAGCGCGCCAGGGCGTCGGCCCGTTCGGCGATGCGATGATGAATATAGTCGGTGATCGCGACCCCGCGCGAGGCGAGATCGATCGCCGGCTGCCACAGTTCTTCCCATGGGAGCGTGCCGTAGCGCTTCCACAGCGCCTCGTACACGCCGAGCGCGCCCGGCACCGAAACCGAGTGCACGCCTTCCAGCGGCATCTGTTTATGCCCGCGGCTTGCGTAGTATTCCTGGCTCGCACCCGCTGCCGCCACGCCGCTGCCGTTGAAACCAAGCAGCTCGCCCCGTTTCGCGCAATGCGCCAATACGAAGGCATCGCCGCCCAGCCCGCACTTCATCGGCAGCACTACGCCTTCCGCGGCCGCCACCGCGATGGCCGCATCGAACGCATTGCCGCCGCGCTGCATCACGTGCATGCCGATCGCGGCCGCGGCCGGATGCGCCGAGGCCACCATACCGCGCACGCCGAAAGCTTCCGGCTTTTGCCGTGCCCGTGCCGCCTCCGCGGCGCTCAACGTCCAGGATCCGTCATCCGGTTTCATCGCATCCCCGCTTTCTCGATCATTGCGTGCATGAACCTAACATACGCGCTTCGCCGATCGCAATTGCCGAGCGGGCTCTGCGCCGGAGGGGATGCTGACGCGCCGCATTTCCCTCGTCTCCTACCCAGGAACCTGCTCGCAGCAGCGGACAGCACGATGCTTCCGGCTGCCCTCCTTCAGGAATCCGCCGCCAGCGGCAACTCGCTCACGTCGGCGACCCGCTCGATGTCGAGAATTGCATCCATCATCGCCTGGGCGCGCGCACGCGGAATGACGCGGCACGCGTTGTCCATGAACTTCACCTCGACCTCGGCCTGGCTCATGGGCTGCTCGCTCGATCCCTTGTTGACGTCCTCGCGGTCGCTGTACGTTCGCCCGTCCATGGTCACGATCTCGACCGCCCCCGAGTAGTGGCGCGGAAAGGTCGATTCGGCATCGATCGCGTAGCTCACCTTGCGGGCGAGCGCGAGCACTTCCGGGTCCGCAAGGGCCTCGGGCTGGAGCTCGTCGAGCGTGAGGCGGCGACGGACCGCGGCCGAGGCAACGTTGTAGTAGGCGCTGAAGAGCGCCCCCGCAAGATCCGTCGGTGCGTACTTCGCGGCGCTCGGCTCGCACACGGTATCGATCGCCGCGCGCGGCAGGTACACGCAGATGCTTCGGATCGAGCCCGGCACCAGGTCGTGGCGGTTCATGATCGCAATGGTGGCATTGATCAGCGGGTGATTGAAATAGCACGACGCAAGCCCCTTGAGCGACAACGCGCCGAAGTGCCACTCGTCTCCCAGCCCGGCGGTGATGAGCTCGATATCCTGCGCCGTGACCTCGTGCTCGAGATACACCCGATAGAGCCCGTAGCGGCCTTCGTACGGCGTGGGGGAAGCCATGTAGCCGGACTGCGCCAGGCTCGCCGCGGTGACGCCGCTGACAGCCGCCCAGGCGGGGTCGAGGCGCTTGGTCCACCCGTCGGTTGCGACGAACTCGCGGTTTCCTGCCGCGGTGGTGTAGACGATGCCCTGTGCGGCAGCGAGCCGGTCGGTATCCAGGCCGAGCAGCTTGCCTGCAGTCATCACGGCGCCGAAGCCGCCGACTACGCCGGTTGCGTTGAATCCTGCGGGCGAGAAGCCGCCCTTGGCCGCCGCGCCGACGCGGATCGCGCACTCCACGCCGGCAACGTAGGCCGCGAGCATCGCCTTGCCGCTGGCACGAGCGAATGCGCCCGCGCCCAGCGCCGCGGGGGCGCAGAATGCGCTCGGATGAATCCGCCCGAGTATGGAAGTGTCGTCGTATTCGATGCCGTGCACCAGGATGCCGTTCATGCACACGGCATCGCGCAACGGTAGCCGGCCCGGCATGCCGATGACCTGGTGCTCGCCGCCGCCGAAGCGGCTCAAGCCCTCGTAGGCGCGCCGCGCGAATTCGAATCCGGTCGCAGCCAGCGCGACGCCGACGGAATCCAGCAGATGCGTGCGCGCTTTCTCGCGTATCGGCGCCGGGAGGGCGTCGTAGTCCTGCGCAGCCGCGAACTGCGCAAGCGTTTCCGCAATCGTGAGCGTGGTGCTCGGCATGTGCGTCGCCTCCTGCACGATGGTTCGGAACCGTTATTGTGAACCATGCGAAGGCGGCGTGCGAACGGCGCCGCGACCTGCGCGAGGACTCGACAGCCATGCGGGCGTGACTTTAGTCACTTGGATGGCGCGTGCATGCTGTCTACGCTGCAAGCACACGCACCGCGCCGACGCTTCAAGTCGACAGATGAACCGATGCCCTACGCAAGCATTCGCGTCGAGGCCGCAGTGCATCGACAATTCACGCAGGAGCAGCCATGTCGAGAAATCCCCCTGCTTCGTTGCCGAACCGCCTCGTACGCGTGTTGGCGGCCGCCGGCCTCGCTGTTCCGCTGCACGCGGGCGCTGCGTTGCTCGTTTACGAACCGTTCGACTATTCCGCCCCGTCCATCCTGAACGGCACATCCGCAACCGGCCGCAATCTCGCAGGAACGTACGTCAGTGACGTGGTGAACGAGAATTACCAGTTGCGCGTATCGGCACCGGGTCTCGATTACGGCAACCTGGCGGGAGCGCCGCGCGTAGCGGGCGCCAAGCTCACCCAATTGAGCGGAACCACCTCCAACGGCTCGGTCGGCTTCGCCCAGCCCGTATCCATCCCTGCCGGGTCAGGCAATTTTCTTCAGCGCGCTGTTCACCTTCAACGACGCGAGCAACGGCAATCGTTTCGCGAGCATCGGCCTGATCGACGACGCCAGCGGCGGCTCGATCACGTTCGGCGAATCGGCCGCAGGCGTGCGCGCCATCCGCGCCAGCGCGGCGACGTCCGCTACTGGCGGACAGGTAACGACGGGCGGCGACGACCAAGCCTTCAGCAACGGCCAGACGCTGCTGCTGATCGGCCGCTACAACAACAGCGCGGTTGCCTTGGGCGATCGGCTCGACCCTTGCCGACGTGGCGCCCGTCCCGGAGCCGCACACGTGGCTGCTGACGCTGTGCGGAATCGCCGCGGTGGCGGCCGGGGTGCGGATTCGCGCCAACCGTTGCTTCAATTCAATCGGATGTTCGCTGCCTTGATGACCGGCGCCCATTTCCGGCGCTCGGCCTGGATGAACGCCGCGAACTCAGCAGTCGTGCTGCCCCTGGGCCATGCGCCGAGCGCGGCGAAGCGCTGCTTGAGCGCTGGGTCGGTCACGGTCTTGGCGACCGCCTGTTGCAGCTTGGCGATGATCGCCGGCGGCGTTCCTGCAGGGACCACCAATCCCGTCCATTCGAAGTGCTCGAATCCCGGGACCGTCTCGGCGATCGCCGGAACGTCAGGTAACGACGGATCGCGCTTAGCGCTGGTGATGCCGAGTGGACGCACGCGTCCGGACTTGTAGTACCCGATAGCCGGCGGAATGCTGCTGAAGAAGAGCGCGCATTCGCCGCTCAACACTGCGGTGAGCGCAGCCCCGCCGCCTTGGAAAGGTACATGCAGCATCTTGGTCTTGGTGAGGTGCATGAAGAACTCCGTGGCGAGACGCGAAGAACTGCCGATGCCGGACGAGGAAAAGGTAATCGCGTCGGGCTTCACGCGCGCAAGCGCGATCAATTCTTTCACGCTGCGCGCCGGAACCGACGGATGGACGGACATGACGAACGGCGTGATACCGATCAGGCTAACGGGCTGCAGGTCCTTGTCGGTGTCATACGGCAGCTTCGCGAACAACAGCGGGTTGGTCGCGAACGAGGTATTCGCCACGCCGACCGTGTAGCCGTCGGGTGCCGATCTCGCGACCAGGCTCGTGCCGATGGTCGCCGAGCCGCCCGGACGGTTGTCGACGATGACCGACTGGCCGAGCACCTGGCTCATGCCAGGTTCCACCATCCTCAAGGTCGCGGTGGTGGCGCCGCCCGGAGAGAACGGCACGATCACCCGGATGGGCCGCGTGGGATAGTCCTGGGCGAGCGCCGGCGTTTCAGCGAACGCAACGCCTGCAAGAAGCAACCCGGCTGTCGTCCGACCGCTCAGCACGTTCATCGTCCGCTCCTCTCGATTCCCGGAAAATGAGCCCGCTCGGCGCTATGCGGCGCTCGATACGAGCAGTATAGCCTCCGGCGGGCGCCGCTTGCCTTATCATCGAGCCGTGGTGGCGGCGTACGCCGGTTTGCTGCCGCGCCAACGTACGCCCGGAACCGAGGTTTCGGATGCTGCTTGGCCTTGGAGATAGCGATGGCACAACCCGTCGATCGTACTCGCACTGTCCAGCGCATGAAGGACGCGCTGGACAACGTCCGGCGACGGCTCGGCTGGGTACTCTCGCTGGAGGAGCTGGCGGCGAAGTTACCTTCTGCATGCCGGCCCGCACGACATCCGACGCCTGTACTCGATTGACACAACCAGGACGACGCCATGGATCGAGTCACACACTGGATCGATTCGTTTCCCGACAATTTCAAGTATTCCAATGCGACGCTCGTGTGCAAGGGGCTCGCCCCCTACGGCGCCGTCGCGATCGGAGAGATCGACGCGATCACCGATCGCATCGCTGCGCGAGGGGAAGATCCGAATGCCTGGGTCGAAGCATGGGGCGCGATGGCGCAGAAGCTCGAGTCCGAAGCCGAGGCAGCCGCGGCCGCGGGTCGCCATCACAGCGCGGGACATTTCTTCCTGCGCGCAGGCTTCTACCACTACACCGGCGAGCGCTTCATTGCGCCGGGCGAGGAAAAGCGACGCCACTACATGAAGTCGCTGCGCTGCTGCCAGGAGGGCCTGCGGCGGCGCTACCCCGAGATCGAATTCGTCGAAGTGCCGTACGAGAACACCACGCTGCCGGCGTACTTCCTGAAGGCCCGAGGCGTCTCCGGCCCCGCGCCGACGGTGGTCGTATTCGACGGCATGGACAACTGCAAGGAGATGAGCATTCTCTTCTGCGGCCTGGAATTCAGCTTGCGCGGCATGAACGTGCTTTCCATCGACGGTCCGGGACAAGGCGAAGCGTTGCGTGCCCGCGGCATTCACAGCCGCTACGACTACGAAGTGCCGGGAACGGCGGCATACGAGTACGTGTCCCGTCGGCCCGAAGTCGATCCGCAGCGCGTCGCGGTGATGGGCTACAGCTTCGGCGGCTATCAGGTCCCGCGGGTCTGCGCGTTCGAAAAGCGCTACGCGGCCGGGGTCGCGTTCGGCGCGATGCACTGGGACATCGCAGCCTGGGTGGAGCAGATCTACCGGGACAACCTCACCAATCCCAGCGGCAGCTTTTCCACCACCTTCCAATTCCAATGGGTCGTCGGCGCCGGTTCCGAGCAGGAGGCCATGGCGATCGCGAGAAAGTTCTCGCTCGAGGGTGTTGCCCAGCGAGTGCAATGTCCCTTCCTCATCCTGCACGGGGAGGAGGATCGCGTCGTGCGCGTCGATTCGGCGCACAAGCTGCACGCCGCGATCGGAGCGCGGCGCAAGACGCTCAAGATTTTCACGCGCGAGGAAGGTGCGGCCGAGCACGTGCAGGTGGACGACCGGCAGCGCGGCGTAGACTACATCGCCGACTGGCTGGCCGAGAGCATGTAGCTCAGTGCACGCGGCTCACAACTGCGAGCTGAGCAGCCCCAGCGTGTGCTCCCAAAGCTTTTCGGTCCACGGCCGGTTCTCCCACTCCTCGAGCGTGATGCGGCGCGAGTGCTTCAGGTCCTGCTCGAAGATCTCGATCTGGCGGCGGGCGAACGCGGCATCGAGAATGTTGAGGTTGGCCTCGTCGTTCACCGCGAACGAGCGGTTGTCGAAATTGGTCGAACCGACCGAGCTCCACAGCGCATCGATCACCATCACCTTGCAGTGGAACATGGTGGGTTGGTACTCGTAGATTTCCGCGCCCGCACGCAGCAGCTTGCCCCAGGTGGAGCGCGACGCCCGCCGCACGATCTCCGTATCGATATGCGGCCCGGGCAGGATGATCTGCACCTTCACGCCGCGCTCGAGCGCGGCGGCGAACATGCCGACCGATACGTCGTCCGGCACGAAATACGATGCGGACATCCGAATGTTGTGCGCGGCCGCCGCGATCGACAGCAAATACATGAGCTGCATGCTCTCGGAGCCGCCGCCGGGGGAGCTGGTGAAGACCTGCGCGAAGTGATCGTCGTGCTTTTCGATCGACGGGAAGTAGGGCTCGCCGTGCAGCACTTCCCCGGTCACTTCGACCCAGTTGTCCATGAATGCCGACTGCATTTGCGCGACCGCCGGCCCCTCGATGCGAAAGTGGGTGTCGCGCCAGTGCTCGGGATCCTGGGCGTTGCCGCTCCATACGTCGGCAATGCCCACGCCGCCGGTGAAACCGATGCGGCCGTCGACCACCAGCAGCTTGCGGTGGGTGCGATTGTTGAGCCGGCCGATGTTGTACCAGCGCGGCCGGTTGTAGCGCTGCAGCGCGACGCCGGCTTCCTTCATGGCCGCGAGCAATTTTTCGTCCATCTTGCTGCTGCCCACCCAGTCGAGTAGCACGTGAACCTTCACGCCGGCGCGCGAACGCTCGGACAGCGCCTCGGCGAACTGCTTGCCGATATCGCCGGACCAGTAGATGTAGGTTTCGAACGTGATGGTCCGTTTCGCCCCGCGGATGGCTGCGAGCATCGCCGGGAAGATCTCGTGCCCGTTCAGCAGCGCCTCGGCGTGATTGCCGGGAATCAGAGCGGGGCCCAGCATGACGCCCATCGTGCGCGCGAATTGCGCGTCGGCTATCGTGTAGAGCGATGCGATTTTCCGGTCGACCTGCTTGTCGCCCAGCGAAAGATTGAGCAACAGGACGACGACGATGGCAGTGATGACGACGGTCGCCAGGATCACCTTGGTTCTTCTCGTCATGAGCGCGGGCGCAGGGTTTGCAAGGCGGGCATCCTACTGCATGCCGGCCCGCACCTGCGCTCCATAGCAATTTCCGTTCACGGGCTGGAGCGCCGGCGCCACGGCAAGGACGCCATTGTTCGATTTCATCACGTCGTTCCTGGAGAAGACGGGCTACGCGGGCGTTTTCCTGCTCATGTTGGCCGAGAACCTCTTTCCGCCTTTGCCCTCCGAGGTGATCATGCCGCTTGCCGGCTTCAATGCCGCGCGCGGAGATCTGCACATCGTGGCAGTGACGGCAGTCGGCACCGCGGGCTCGTTGCTCGGCGCGCTGTTCTGGTACTTCCTCGGACGAAGGATCGGCCTTGAGCGACTGGAAGGTTGGGCGCAGCGCGGCGGGCGCTGGATCGCCGTCTATCCGGACGAATTGACTCGGGCCACCGACTGGTTCAGTCGCCATTGCGCCAAGGCCGTCCTGCTCGGACGGCTGGTGCCCACGGTACGCACGTTGATTTCGGTCCCGGCCGGCATCACCCGCATGCAGCTCGGGCGCTTCCTGCTCTACTCGGCGATCGGATCGGCGCTCTGGACGAGCGCGCTCGCAGGTGCCGGTTACCTGCTGGAAGATCAGTATGAGCAGGTCGCCCGCTATCTCGACCCCGCCGCAAATCTCGTGTTCGCTGCCATCGCCGGCACCTATCTCTACCGGGTCGCCACCTTCAAGCGCCAGCGGCACGCCTGAGGCCGCCGGCGCTATGAGACGAGCGTAAGGGGCCGCCCCACCCCGCGGGGCGGTTCACCACGTGTTACGCAATTCGCGCAGTTTGAGAAATACGGTGCGCGCATCGGGAGCATCCGGCAGATCGGGAAATGTCTCGCGCAGGCGCGCGATCACCGTTGGGCTACGCAGGCGGAAGAAGGTATTGATCTCGCTCTCCGACTCGAGCGTGGTGACGTAAGGGTGGTTCGGATCCTGCCCGCCGACCTGGCCGAGCATGGCTTTCGCCTGCGCGTTGTCCGGCTCGCGGTCGAGCGTGAAGCGCAGGTTGTTTTCGATGTAGTCGTGTCCCGGGTAGACGAGCGTGCCCGGCGGCAGCTTGGCAAGCTGGTTGACGAAAGTCGCGTACAGCTCCTCGGGATGACCGCCGTTGTGGCAGTTGCCCGCGCCGGCGTTGAACAACGTATCGCCGCAGAACAAGGCCGGCTGATCGGTGTGCGACAGCAGGCACACGTGCGACATGGTGTGGCCGGGCGTGTCGAGCGTCTCCAGCTCCACGGTGCGGCCCACCTTGATAACGTCCCCTGCTCCGAGACCGCGCGCCATGCCGGGAATCCTGTCCTTGGCGTTGCGATGCGCAAGGATCCTGGCGCCGGTTTTCTGCACTAGCGCTTCGTTGCCACCGGTGTGATCGCGATGCTCGTGCGTGTTGACGATCTGCGTGATGGTCCAGCCTGCGTCCGTGGCCGCACGCAGGCATTTCTCGTGGTCGAGCGGATCGATCGCAGCCGCCTCTCCCGTTTCGGGGCAGGCGATGAGGTAGTTGAAGTTTCGATACGAATTGGCGGTCCAGATCTGCCTGACGATCATGGCGTCCTCCTGCGGTTGCGATTGCCCATCATAAGCGAGAAACCATACCACTCCTCCTGCCAGACGAGGAGGGCGGTCCGAGTATTCCACTCCTGGGGTCTGAGTATTCCCCTCCTGAGGTCCGAGTATTCCCCTCCTGAGGTCCGAGTATTCCCCTCCTGGCAAGGAGGGGCGGGACGCGCAATGCGCGGACGGGGTGGTCGCGGCGCTCGTGGCGCCAAACGACGCCATGGCATCTTTACGGCAGCGGATCGCCGTCGGCCGGTGGCGGGACTTCGAACGCACTGACCACGCCGCAGAGCATGGCGTAATAGCCGATCACGACGGTGAGCTCGATCAGCCACGGCGTTCCATGCCGGTTGCGCAATGCATCGAAGGTCGGCTGGTCGACTCGGTTCGTGCGCATGAGCTGCTCGGCATACGCCACCACCTCGGCCTCCTCCAGCGGAAAACTCGACGGCGCTGCTCGGCTGCGAACAAGCTCGATCACGTCTTCGCGTATTCCGGCGCGGCGCGCGGCGCCGACCTGCGCGGCCCATACGAATTCGCCCTGGCGCTCGCGCGCGGCCACCAGGATGCCGAGCAGGCGCAGCTTCGCAGGTACGACCGAGTGCTGTCTGAAGTAATCACCGATGTCGTATACCGGCGGTGCGAGCTTCGGCGTTTGCACCAGTACCGTCGAGGGACCGACCACGCCACCGAAGGTCTTGATGATTCGATCGGCCAGGGCATGATGCTCGGCCGGCACATCCTCCTTTCCCTGAACCAACGGGATTCGCGGCATCGCAGCTCCTTCGCTCGAACAGTTCGTCGATCTGGTCTCGGCGTGCGCGACATTTCGCTGTCGCGCGTTCCCTTTCGCACGCCCACGCCGCTCGCGCTCCCGGCGCGAGCGGCGAACTGTAACGCTTTTTTCGACCGATGGGCAGCGACCGATCCGCTGCCCCCGAAGGCAGGCCGCATGCGCGGCGCGCTACAATTGTGGAGGTGCTGCCGGGCAGCGGCAGCAACGGCGCCGAAACCCGGATCGGAGAAAATCGCATGTCCATCGTCGGAGAAGACGTTCACAACGCAGTCGCCGCCAACGCACCGGAGGCCGACCGTTTCGTCAAACCCCAGGTCGATACCACGCTGCCAAGGCGCCTGCGCGGCATACTCGCATTGCAGGATCTGGAAGAGCCGGCTCGGCGCTATCTACCGCGTCCCATTTACGGCTACGTTTCGGGCGGGGTCGAAACCAACGCGGCGCTGCGCGAGAATCGCGCTGCATTCGACGACTTCGCGTTCATCCCGCGCGCCCTGGTCGACGTCTCGGTTCGCAGCACTCAGGCGACGTTGTTCGGTCACACCTACAATGCGCCGTTCGGCTTCGCGCCCATGGGCGGCACATCGATGGTGGCCTACCAGGGCGATGTCGTGCTGGCGCGTACCGCGGCCGAAGAAAACATCCCGATGATCATGAGCGGCGCCTCGCTCACGCGCCTGGAGGACGTGCGCGCGGCGGGGCGGACGGCCTGGTTCCAGGCGTATCTTCCGGGCGACAGCGCGCGCATCCAGACGCTCGTCGATCGCTGCATCAGGGCCGGGTTCGATACGCTGGTGCTCACCATCGACGTGCCCGTCAACGCCAATCGCGAGAACAACGTGCGCAGCGGCTTCTACAAGCCGCTGCGGCCGACGCCGCAGCTCGCATGGGATTGCCTGTCGCACCCGCGCTGGTTCGGCGGCATGCTGGTGAGGTCCATCGTCAATCACGGCATGCCGCACTTCGAGAACATGGGTAGCCGCGTTCCGCTGATTACAACCAAGGCCGAGCGCGATCGCGGCAACCGCGATCAGCTTTCCTGGAAGCACGTCGAGCTCATGCGCAACATATGGAAGGGCAAGCTCGTGCTGAAGGGCGTGCTCAACAAGGAGATCGCCCGCATCGCGCGCAGTAGCGGCGTCGACGGCATCATCGTCTCCAACCACGGCGGGCGGCAGCTCGACCATTCGGCGGCGCCGTTGCGCGTACTGCCGGGCATCAAGGCCGAAGCGGGCGACATGACGGTCATGATGGACGGCGGCATCCGGCGCGGTACCGATATCCTCAAGGCGCTCGCGCTCGGCGCGCAATTCGTCTTCGTGGGCCGTCCGATTCTCTATGCCACCGCCATCGGCGGTGCGGTCGGTCTGCATCATGCCGTGAAGCTGCTGCACGACGAGGTGAGCCGCGATATGGCGCTGCTCGGAATCACCTCGCTCGAACAGATGACGCGCAGCCTCCTCATGCCCACGCGCAGCTTCGACGGTTTCCCGCAGGGCTGAGCGGCGACCGCTTGCGCTAGCGGCGATCCCCGAGCAGCGTTCGATGGTCCACCATGATGCACCGGTCCTGCACCACCTGGATGCCGGCTGCGGCGAGCTCGAGCGCGGCCTGGTCGTTTCGAATCCCGAGCTGGAACCAGACCGCACGCGGTTTCTTGGCCAGAATGTCCTCGACGTGCGGCGGGATGTCAGCGGGGCGGCGGAAGACGTTCACCAAGTCGACGAGCTGCGGGATGTCGGCGAGCTTGCGATAGACCTTGCGGCCGAGAATCTCGGTCGCCTGCGGATAGTAGACCGGCACCGGTATCACGTCGTAACCGGACGCCTGCAGGTATTGCGGCACGTAGTAGGCGGCCTGCTCGCCTTGCGCTTCGGTCTTGATGCCGAGCACCGCGATGGTCCGCGTTTGTTCCAGCAGGCTGCGTAGCCGGGCCGAGCTCTCAACGAAGTTGGGATGTGCAGCCATTGCTTCCTCGCTGGTCTACGGCCTGGCTGCTCTACGGCCTGGCCTTTTCAGGTCACGTCACGCCGAAGGAGACTCGCGTACCCACACCAAGCCCTTGCACGGGGGCATCGAGTGTCTACGGCGTCTAAAGGCGTGCAATGCATATGCCCGCCCGAATCGCTTATGCTTGTCCCTTCGACATGTGCGGGGCGCACCATGGTAACCCTCATCGAAAATTTCCGCGCGGTCTTCTACGCGCCGTTTTATGCCGCCGAGGCGTTGGGCGCGTATGCGACCGAAGGTCTCGACGTTCGCATCACCATGTCATCGGAAGCCGGGTCGACGCTCGTTTCGCTCAATGCCGGCGCGGGCGACGTGTCCTGGGGCGGGCCGCTGCGGATCATGAAAGCGCTCGACAACGATCGCGCGGGCGGCTACGTCGGGTTCTGCGAAGTGGTGGGGCGCGACCCGTTCTTCCTCGTCGGGCGCACGCCCAGTCCGGCATTTCGCATGCAGGATCTTCGCGGCAAGCGGCTCGCCATCGTCACCGAAGTGCCCACCCCATGGATCTGCCTGCAATACGATTTGCGCAATGCCGGTATCGACCCCGCTTCGATGCAACTGACTGCGGCAGGAACGATGGCGCAGAACGCCCGCGCGCTCGCAGCCGGCGACGCCGACGTGATCCAGGTGTTCCAGCCGTACGCCGAGGAGCTGGTCCAGTCCGGCACGGGCCATGTCTGGTATGCCGCGGCCGCGCGCGGACCCACCTCGTACACGAGCCTCAACACCACCCGGGCGTTTCTCGAGCGCAACCCCGACACCGCGGCCGGCATGACGCGCGCGATGCACCGAACGCTCAGGTGGATCGCAGCACACGACGGCAGCGCCCTGGCGGGGGCGATCGGACGCTATTTCGAGGCCATGCCGCTCGAGCGGCTCGCCGCCTGCATCGAGCGCTACAAGGCCATTGGCCTATGGAACACTGACCCGACGTTTCACCGCGAAGGCGTGGAATGGCTGCGCGAGGCGATGCTGGCGGCGGGCTTCATCCGCACGCGCCTTGCTTTCGAGGAATGCGTCGACAACCGCTTCGCCGAGCGCAGCGTGGCGCAGAACCCGCCGCCATTGTGAGCGAGCGCCTCGGCGTGCTGCAGCGCGTGGCGATCCTTGCAACCTGCGTGAGGCCGTAGACTTCGTTATTCCAGCGGACGTTGCAAGCGCTTCGCCGCGCGGCGATCCTTCCATCGAGGATCTCGGAGGCGTGCGTCGGCCGCTATTGCGGCTGTTCGTAGACGATCGGCGTTCCGTCTGGCGATTGCGCAGGGCGCTCGGTTTGCGCAGGGCGCTTCGGCTTGCGCAGGGCGCTCGGTTTGCGCAGGGCGCTTCGGCTTGCGCGTCGCGGCCGCGGCGATTGCCTGCGGCAGCGCGCGGCGCGGCCCGTCCAGCGCTTTGCCGTTCTCGCTTGCCCAGTCGCGCGCGGCTTGCAAGCGTGCAGCCGTGACGGGATGGGTACGCAAAAACTCCGGAATCGATTTGTCGGCAAACGCGCCCGCGGGCGGCAGTCGCATAAACGCTTCGAACAACTCGAGCGCGCCGCCGACGTGCCCGTATTCGGCCGCGATCACACGCAAGGCTTCCTCGTCGGCCTGTCTTTCCTGGTCCCGGTTGAAGGTGAGCAGCGTCATCATGCCGGCTTGACTCAGCACGTTGCCTCCCACGGTGCGCCCCAACTGCGCCGACACCACGGAAAGCATCAGTCCGACCGCGACGCCGCGCCCGAGTGCAGCCGCCGGGTGGCGATGCTTGATATGCGCCAGCTCGTGCGCCATCACGGCTGCGAGCGCGTCTTCGCTCTCCAGCTTGCCGAGCAAGCCGCGGTAGAACACCGCCTGGCCACCCAGCGTAGCGAACGCGTTGACGACACCGCTTTCGTGGTAGCCGATACGGACGCTCATCCCACGCGGCAGCTCCATGCGCGCGACCAGCCGATCGGCGAGCGCCTGCAGCTCGGCCTGCACGGCACGCGCGTTCTCGCTGGACGGGGTGGGCGCCAGCTCGATGCCGCGCGCGAGCTCGAGCTCGTACTTGAACGGGATACGAGGCGCGATCCACTGGGCGCAATACGAAACCACCATCACCAACGCGACGACCACCGCGATTGCACCGCCCGCGAGCCAGGCGAACTCCTTCAGCGGATGCTCCTGGGAGGCGTTGGTGCCCTCCGCCGGCAGGCGGTTCTCGAGCTTCACGCCGTCCCGGGCAACGAGCGCGACAACTCGAAGGCGTGGTTGCGCGTCGACGCCGCCGCGGCGGGCGCCATGCTGCGCACATCGGCGCTCAACGGGACCAGGGCGGTACCGTAGGCAAGCACTTCGATGGCTGGCGCCCAACCGCTCGAGATGGACGTGGTTTCGAAGCGCACGCACACCACGAGCCGTGCGCCCTTGGCGCGTGCATTCTCCTTCAGGCGCAACACCGCCTCGCGGCGCGCGCGCTCGAGCAGCGTCTCGTAGGCGCGAAAGCGGCCGCCGATCAGGTTGCGCAAGCCGGCGACGAAGGTCTTGAAGTAATCGGCGCTGACCACTACGGTGCCGTACACCAAAAATGCCTGCTGCGGCGTGACGCTGTCCGGGGTGAAGCGCATGGGGAAGGCGAGCACGTCTCGATAGCGCCGCTCGCGCAGCCGGATCGAAGCGTAATGGCGCTGCTCGATGACGCGCCCGACCACATATCCAGTCGCCAGCAAGAGAAGAAACAGCGCCAGGTCGAGAAACTGGCCCATGACGATCAGGCTTGTTCGAGGCGCACAGCGCTGCCGTAGGCGAGGATTTCGGCTGCACCCATGGTGATGGAAGTGGTCGCGAAGCGCACGTTCAGGATGGCATTGGCGCCGACCGACTCCGCCTCCCGGGTCATGCGCTCGATCGCTTCCTGCCGCGCTTCCTGCATGAGCTCGGTATAGCCCTTGAGCTCGCCGCCGACGATGTTCTTCAGGCTCGCGAAGATGTCCTTGCCGACATGCTTGGCGCGCACGGTGCTGCCCTGGACCATGCCCAAGTGCGCTGCGACCCGCCTTCCCGGAATGATCTCGAGGTTGCTGACGATCATGGTGTCCTCGTGCTTGCAGGCGGCGCCGCTCGCCGCAACCGCCTATTACGGCGGCAGGCACGAAAACTTGCGTGCTACTCCAGAAGGAAACCACACCACCCCGGCGCTGCGCGCCACCCCTCCTCATGAGAGGAGGGGAGATCTCCACCGACTCC
>WHTS01000012.1:0-73959 GCA_009377585.1 Betaproteobacteria bacterium | reverse complement strand
GAGATCTCCACCGACTCCTCTCTTCGTCGAGGAGGGGAGATCTCCACCGACTCCCCTCCTCGTCGAGGAGGGGCGGGACGCGACAACGTCGCAGACGGGGTGGTTCGCAGGAAGGCGCACCCGCGTCCGCGGGCTCGGTGGTTTTAGCGAGCGGCCGCCTTTTTGCGATTCGACTCCACCCAGCCGTCCACCAGCGTGACCGTCTGATCGATCGCGGCCAACCGCATATCCTTCTGCCGGGCGATGGTCTGCACCAGCCGGTCGACCCGCTCGATGTTGGGCGCGCCCGCCGCCAATGCCCGCGCCGCGGACGAGGGAGTCAGGAGCGAAAGGGCCGCGTTGGCGTACTTCTCGAACGGCACCAGGTCGCGCTCGACGGCGCCCAGCGAGACGCACAGCTGCTTCACCCAGTCGTAGACCGCGCGCGAGGCTTCCAGGTCGCTGTGGACCGCGTCCTTGATCGAGCGCATGCCGTCTTTCTGCACGCAGCGGTAGTTGCCGGAGAGCAGCATCGCCCACTTCGCCAGCGGCACGAAGATCGAGTCGTGCACCTTAAGCTTGACCGGCAGCTCGATCTTCTCCGTCCCCGTATCGAAGCGGGCTGCGTCGATCCCGGCCTCGAGCTGCCTCAGGATGGCCGTGTGGGCATCGGAATCGAAGCGGGCCGACTTGAAGTTGGTCGGCAGCCGCACCTGCAGCACGTTCACTTTCTCTTCCGGCGGACGAAACGCCTGCGGATCGGGGCTGCACAGCGTCATGAATGCCGGATCGAAGCTGTCCCAGACGCTCGCATCGGTGAAACAGTCGCGCAGGCTCGCCACATCGAGACCCGGAATGCGGGCGAGGTACGGCAGCGGGGGCATGTTCATGATCGACATGCAGGGAATCCTCGCTTTCGCCACCTTGTCGAGCAGCTCGCGCACGCCGGGCGAGCGGTACTGAGGTTCCTGCATCGCCAGCGCCACCAGGTCGTAGCGAGACGGATCGATGGTGTCGGGGCCTTCCGCCGACAGGGAACCGGGGAGCTTGCGCGAATTGATCTCGACCAAGCCTTCGCGGCCCTTGACCGGCATGCGCACGATGGCGCCTTCGGCGTTGATCAAGTCCACCTCGGCGGGCAGGCAGACCAGTTTCGCCTTGTGCCCCGCCATCAGCAGCTTGGTCGCGAGCAGGGAGCCGTATGACGCACCCATGATGAGAATGTTGTACGTGGTAGCCATTGCAACTCCTTGAAGATCGAACGTCGCCTGGATCGCGAGGTACGGCCCCGCGAGCGCCCGGTCGGACCGGTGATGCTATTCAATGCCGTGTCCCGGAGCAAACGCCAATGGGCACGCCTGGCGGCTGCGATTCGGATACCCCTGACGGCTGCGACCGAGCGGCGAAAGCACCTTACGGCCGCGATCTTATCGCATGGCGCGAGCCCATACCGCTTCGTCATCCTGAGGCGGCCGCGTACGTTAATATCCTGATCCGACCCGACAGCCTGCATCGGGCAGCCAAGAGCGCAATTCCGGACGGCTATACGATCATTGCAGCCACCACGGCAGCCTCGACCATCGCCGTTCATTTGCAGAAAACGCCCACGTTCGATGCGGTCAAGGACTACGACTATGTCCTGCAATTCGCCGAAACGCCGAACGTGCTGGTGGTCAACCCGACCTTCCCGCCCAGGAACGTCAAGGAGCTGATCGATCTTGCCAAGGCAAGACAAGGGAAGATCAACATGGCCTCCGCCGGCACGGGCTCGCAAAGCCACTTGTCGGGCACCTACCTGCTGCAGGCGGGCAAGTTCGAGTCGCTGCACATTCCGTACAAGGGCGGCGGCGCCTCGGTCGCATCGGTCATCGCCAACGAGTCGCAGTGGACGCTGACGCCGGCGCCGGCCGTGATGGGCCACATCGGCAGCGGCAAGCTGCGCGCGATCGGGCACAGCCTGCCCAAGCCCTCGCCGCTACTGGCCAATATTCCGCCCATCGCGCAGACGATTCCAGGATTCGACTACAGCGGCTGGCAGGGCTTTTTCGTGCCGAAGGGAACCCACCATGCCGTGGTCGAGAAGGTGCGTGCGGCCACCATCAAGGCGGCGGAATCGCCCGAGGTGCGCAAGCAGTTCGCCAGCCAGGCGACCGAAATCGTGATCCGCGGGCCGGAAGAGTTTCGCAAAGTGGTGCAGCAGTCGCTGATCCAGAATGCGAAGGTGGTGGAAGCGGTGGGTCTGAAGGGCACGCGGTAGAGGCCATGCTCGGCGCTGCTCGCCCGGGAATCTTCATCGAGCCTGGCGTCCCGAATCAGAAGTTCGCCGCGACCGACTCGATGGTTTCCGGAAGCGTTCCGGACGAAGAAGCTATCAGCTATTCACCGGCGCATCGTCCGCCCAAAGCTCGCGCCGCCAGCGCCATGCGATTACGCCGGTGAGCGCAGCACCCGCGATGCAATAGGCCATCGCCATGGCGGTGAAACCGAAGTGGGCGATCAGCGGCCCGGCGATCAGCAGCCCCAGCGGCAAGCCGTAGATCGAAAACACCCGGATCCCGATCACGCGCCCGCGATAGCTTTCCTCCGAGTGCCGCAGCAGCACGGCCGACATCGGCACCAGGCAGAAGCTCTGCGCGCACCCGGCCAGCACCAGCATGGCGACG
This sequence comes from Betaproteobacteria bacterium, assembly GCA_009377585.1. Classification (NCBI taxonomy): domain Bacteria; kingdom Pseudomonadati; phylum Pseudomonadota; class Betaproteobacteria; species Betaproteobacteria bacterium. The sequence continues at coordinate 71,317 of WHTS01000012.1, read as the reverse complement.
CCCCAGGCAGCCGAATCGGCATAGGCGAATAGCGCCAGCATCGCGTACCAGCCGAGCGCGAACGCGAGCATCCAGCGCCCGGAGCGGATCGCATGGCCGCGATGCGTGAGGATGAGCGAACCGAGCAGCGCGCCGAACGAAAAGCCGGCGGCGAGATAGCCCAACCCCGTCTGGTCGGTGTGGTAGATCTCCTTGGCCACGTAAGGCAGGAGCCCGAGCGGCACCGGGAACGCGGTCATGTTCACCAGGAAGGCGAGACACATCGCGGCCAGCAGCAGCGGCGTGCGGCGCACGTAACGAAATGCGTCCAGCAGATCGTGCCAGTGCGAGGGCTTGTGCGCGGCAGGCGCCGGCCCCGGTGCCGGTTGCGGCTTGGCTGCGATCCCCAGCGTGAGCATGAACGCCACTACGTAAAAGGCCGTGATCGCTACATAGGCCGGTCCCATGCCATAGGCGGCAATGAGCCCCGCGCCGGTAAGCGCGCCGACCACGCGCGCGGAATCCGAGGTCGTGCGCTCGATGCCCATCGCGCCCATGAGGTACTCGGCCGGCATGGTCTCGCCCACCAGCGCATAGCGCATCACCATGTCCGAGGGCCGCACCAGGCTCATCGCAGCCGACACCAGGAACACGTACAGCGCATTCAGCATCCCGGTGAGCGCGAGGAGCAACAGTACCAGCGCTTGCGCGCCATAGAAGGCACGCATCAGGCACAGCAGGCGGCGGTGGCCGATGCGATCTCCGACCACGCCGAACATGGGAGAGAAAAACGTGCCCGCCCATTGCAGCGACCCGAACGCCGTGAGCAGCATGACCGATCCGGTTTCGACCAGCACGTACCAGCCGAGAATGATTGTCTCCATCTCGAACGCCCACGACGCGGCGAGATTGGACGGCCATTGGAAGCGGAAGCTGCGTACCCGAAAGGGTGCGAGCGCCGCCGGGATGCCACGACTCGAAGCGTTCAACGTGCGTTGGCCGCAGCCTGCAGGCGCCACACGTGGCTGCGCCAGTGCATGGCGATGAGCGCGGTGCCGGCGAGCCCCGGCGCCATCGCGCTCAAGCTCTCCTGCCTAGCTGCATGGCCCCCCCGATGCGCTCGCCGCCGTCCTTGGCGCGAGCCGAGCGCAGCAACTTGGCTGCGCTTCCCGGCGCCGGCTCGCCGCGAGGCGAGCCGGCGCCCCTGCCACCGTTCGCTACGCCCCCTTCGGCGCGACGATCAGACCGCGCACGTTGTTGCTTGCGATGGCGCCCGCGACCCATCCCGAAGTCTTCACGTCCTCGATGAACGCCTTCAGATACTCGAAACCGGCCGGCCGGCCCTTCGGCGTGCCCGCTGCCTGCTGAACCGATGTGAAGTTGCCGGCGAGAATGCGCGAACCGGGCAGGTTCTCCTGGTCGATGAGGAGCCGCGGCCGCAGGCCGGCAAGCGCGTCCAGCTTCTCGTCGACGAAGCGCCGGAACACGTTGTCGAAGCCCTTGTCGCGCACGAGCTGCGCGTGCTTCAGGTTGCGCGTGAGGTAGAGATCGTAGGCGCTGCGCTCGGTGATCGCGATGCGAATTCCCGGCCGGTCGACGTCCTCGATTGCTTGGATCGGCGAGCCCTTGGGAACGAGATAGGTCGACTCGATTTCGACGTAGGCCGCGGTGAAGTCGATCTCCTGCGCGCGTTGCGGCTCGGAGCCGAGCAGACCGACATCCCAGGCACGGCTGCCGGCGGCATCGGCGAGCCTGCCCGGATTCTCGTAGGGCAGGATCTGCACCGGCGTGCCGAGGCGGCGTCCAAGCTCGCGGCCCAGATCGATCGCGACACCGGCCGGCTCGCCGGTGGCCGGATCTGTTCTCGTCAACAGGAAGTTGGACATGTTGACGCCGACGCGTAACGTACCGGTTGGCGCGAGCTCGGAACGCTCGGCGGCTGATGGCGGATTCACGGCGTTGCTCCTCACGGTGGGTCGAGCACCGATTATTGTCCCTTGGTGTGCCGGTGACAATTGACATCCATGGCCCATGCAGCGGACGGATTCCGAGCGGGGATTGTGCTCGCACGACGTATCCAGGATAGTAGCTTCGAGACGCCGTGGTCTCGATGCCCCGGCGACAGTGGCTGAGGAGAATAACGATGCGCATCGTGCCGTCGGGCGACACCATCGGCGCAGAAATCCAGGATGTGGACCTGTCGCAACCGCTGGACGAGGAAGCGTTCGCGCGCGTCGAGGCGGCGTTCGATACGCACGCGGTCATCTGCCTGCGCGGGCAACACCTCACCGAGCCGCAGCTGATCGCGTTCGCGCGTCGCTTCGGCGAGGTCGAGCGCATCTTCCTGTCGCAATACTCGCATCCGCAATATCCCGGAATCATGTACGTCTCCAACATCAAGGAGAACGGGCGCGACATCGGTCATGCGGATGCCGGACGCGTGTGGCACACGGATATGTCGTATACGGCGCGACCGCCGCGGGCGACACTGCTTTACGCGATCGAAGTCCCGACGGAAAACGGCGTCGCGCTCGGCGAGACGCATTACGCCAGCGCGGCGGATGCCCACGACAGCCTGCCGCAGGAACAGAGGCGGCAACTTGCCGGCCTGCGCGCGCTGCACCAGGTCGCCGGACGGCGCGCGCGCACCGGAACGGGACAGCAGGATCAGGCGCTGCGACGCGAACAGCCCGCGGTCGTGCACCCGGTGGTGCGCACGCATCCCCATACCGGCCGCAAGTGCCTCTACCTGAGCAAGGGAGAGTGCCAGGCCATCGAAGGCATGGACGGCGATGAGGCGCTCGCCTTGATCGAGCGCCTGGCCGATCGCATCGTCGAGCCGCGGTTTCGGCATACCCACCACTGGCGAGTCGGGGACGTCGTCATGTGGGACAATTGCACCGTTCAGCACTTGGCCACGTTCAATTACGAGTGGCCGAAGCACCGCCGACTGATGCAACGCATAACAGTCGGCGGCGGCGTTCCGTGCTGAGAGCCGGTCGGCGTGCGAACCGATACCGAATTGCCAGCACCCGAAGTCGAAGTACTGATCGAAGTGCCGCGCGGAAGTCATCTGAAGCGCGATTCGACCGGCCGCGTGAGCTTCGTCTCTCCGCTGCCGTGCCCATACAACTACGGCTGCGTACCGACCCATATCGGGCTCGAAGGCGACCTGCTCGACGCGCTCGTTCTGGGCCCCAGGCTACCGCTCGGCACACGGGTCCGCCTGAAGGCCTGGGGTGCGATCACGCTCACCGACCGCGGCCTGAGCGATGACAAGCTGGTCTGCAGCGCGACCATCCCTTCCTACGCCGAATGCGAGCGCGTGTTGCGCTTCTTTCGCTTCTACGCGCGCTGCAAGGGGCTCATGAACGCCGTGCGCGGACGTCCAGGGCGCAATGCATGCGACGGATGGACCTCGGCGGCGCACGCACTGGCGCGCGCCCGGCCGCGCGATGCAAACTGGGCCGGGTCTTCCATCGAGTTCTGAGGACGCTGGCGAGAACGGCGCCCCAATGCCTCGGGCGGCGCTGCCTAGGCCAGCGGAGCGGAGCCCGCCTTGGAAGCAACCCGCGCGAAATTCTCGTACAACGTCCAGTCGAGCGGATGCTCGGCAAGCGTCTGCGGATCCCACATGCGCCGCGGCAACTCCAGGATGTCGCCGCCATAGACGTGCAAGCCGATCGCGGGCTTGTCTCCGATCGATTCGGCCACGTGCACGGTGTCTGCGAGCATGGGGAGTATCGCTCCGGGCTCGAGCGTCACCTCGCCTGCCTTGCGCAGCCCGCCAGGCTCGCGCCGATAGAGCGTATTCTTCTCGCGTCCCGACAGCAGCAGGATCATCGCCCAGGCGCCGTGATCGTGCGGCGGCGTGCGGCGGCCCTCGGGAAAGCAGACCTTCAACAGGGTGAGATCGGGCGAGCGGTAGAACACCTGACGGGCGTTGCCGCCCACGCCCGAAACGTAGGCCAGCGCCTGCTCGATCTGCGCGATGCGATCTTTCCAGGATTCCACCACCTCGCGCACCGCGCGCATCGGCTCGGCGCTCTGTGCGGCATCGGTACAGCGCGCTACCAGCTCGTGAACTTTCATTGCAGATCTCCCCAGACGGGCGGCATGCGCGCCGGGGGCGCGCAGCATGATTGCTTGTCGGCGATGGCGAAGAAGCACCGTAGCACGGGAGGCTCCGGGCCGCAATCGCGCACGGCATGGGTGGCTCAGCCTGTCGGATTCGCTGCCATGCGGTTCGGCATTGCCGCCGTGGCGCTAGAGCCCGGCACGGCGGACGCGGACGCGCAGCGAATCGAGCTCTTCCAGCATGTCGGCCACCAGCGCGGCAAGCTCGGGTACCGCATCGAAATCGCGCTCCAGTGCCCGGATACGGCGTGCGCGTCCGAGGTCGCGACTGCTGAAGCGCCATTCGGTGGCGCTGGCGCGAATCTCGCCGAAGGAGCCCTCGCGAACATGGCGTACGACCCACTCCGTGGAGACGGAACAGGCGCAGGCCAGTTCGTCGGCGCTCAATGCGGCGTCGTCCAGAATCGTGCCCTGCAGCAGTTCCTCGTCGTGCATTTCAGTTCTCCATGCCGGCGCGCGGATCGAATTCGAGATCGCGCGCCATCGCTTCGTACAGCTCCTTCGCGCGCGGCGTATCGGCCGGCGGCACGACCACCCGCACATCGAGCACCAAGTCGCCGGCCGGGTTCGCCGGTATCCCCTTGCCGCGTACGCGCAATTGGCGCCCGCTTTGTGCGCCCGGAGGAATACGGACGTTCAGATTCGCGCCATCCGGTAGACGCAACGCAACGACCGCGCCCAAGGCTGCTTCCCACGGCGCCACCGGCAGCGTCATTGTCACGTCAGCGCCCTGCGCTTGGAAGCGCGGATGCGGCTTGAAGTGCACTTCGAGCATCAGGTCGCCCGGCTTGCCCTCGCCCAGCCCGGGCCCGCCCTGGCCCGCCAAACGCATCAACTGGCCTTCCCGCAGACCTTTTGGAATCTGCACGTTGAGCGTGCGAGTCTGCAGCAGGAGCCGCCCTTCGGCATCGACCTTCGGCACACGCAGCGAAATCTGGCGCGATGCACCGCGATATACGTCCTCGAGGTCCACCAGGATCTTAGCGTGATGATCTTCGCCGCGCGCATGCAAACCTTCGGCTTCGAATGGCTCGCCGCGCGCACGCGCGCCACGGGCGCCCATGCGGCCGAACAGCTCGGCGAAGAAATCGCTGTAGTCGCCGTAATCGCCGGCCCCGGCGCCCGGGCCGCGGCGACCGGAGAATTCGAAACCGGCATCCCAATCCGGCGGCGGGCGGAAATCCTGCCCCGGCTGATACGCGCGTCCGAGCTGATCGTAGGCGGCACGCTTCTCCGGATCGGAGAGCACCGTATACGCCTCGTTGATCTCCTTCATGCGCGCGTCGGCATCGGGCTCCTTGGAAACGTCCGGGTGGTACTTGCGCGCGAGCTTGCGGAACGACTTCTTGACGTCGTCCGCGGTCGCATCCTTGGCAACGCCCAAGGTCGCGTAGTAGTCCTTGAAATCCAACCCGCTCTCCCGTGATAGCGGCGCCCGGCCGGTGCCTGCACGCATTGATCCCGAACTACTTGGTGGCCGTCGCACCAAACATCAAGGCCATTCATCAAGGCCATTGAATTCACGGGCCACGACCCGATTTTAAGTCTGGGCCCGCCTGGCGGGCATTTGGTCGGCTCGCTTGGCAGGCTTGCAATTGGCCCGCAGACGGGCTGTCTACCGGCTATGTAAGGAGAACGGACAATGTATGGGTTATTTCCGCGCGATGTCCTGGCTGAACTGAGCCGCCTGCAAGGCGAGGTTCAGCGGGCTTTCGATATCTCGCCCAGCATTCGCGGGCTGGGCCGCGGCGGGTTTCCGGCGATCAATGTCGGCACCTTGCCCGAAACGCTCGAGCTCTACGTGTTCGCACCCGGGCTCGATCCGACCACCGTGGAAGTGAACCTCGATCGTGCTGTGCTGAGCATCGCAGGCAGCCGCAAGACCGAGCTGCCGGCGCCGGAGCAGAAGGCCTCGGTGCACATCAACGAGCGCTTCCAGGGCAAGTTTCAGCGTGTCGTATCGCTGCCCGACGATGCCGACCCGAACGGCGTGAGCGCCGATTATCGCGACGGCATATTGCACATCAAGATCAAGCGTCGCGAGCACTCGCAGCCGCGCCGCATCACCATCCAGTAACGAAGGAGCATGCCATGAACCAGTCAAGTGCCGTCAAGAGCCAGGACAAGCGCGGCAACGGGGCGGGCCAGGACGCAATCCCGCTGATGCCTCCGGTGGACGTGATCGAAGACAGCACCGGCATCACCCTGTATGCCGACATGCCGGGCGTACCGAAGGACCAGCTCAACCTGAACGTCGAAGGCGACGTGCTCAGCATCGAGGGCACCGTTTCGATCGCCATGCCGCAAGCCATGCAGGCGAGCTATGCGGAAGTCAACTCGTCGCAATTTCGGCGCGTGTTCACGCTCAGCAAGGAGCTCGATGCGGGCAAGATCTCGGCCGAGTTTGCGCAAGGCGTGTTGAAGTTGCGCATTCCAAAGGCGCAACACGCGCAGCCGCGACGCATCGAGGTGCGCGCGAATTGATCGGCAAGCAAACGGCAAGCGAAATGCGGAGAAGCGAACCATGGTATTGAACGACGTCAGACAAGGCTTTGCATCGCTGTGGGAATCGGTATCGGAAGGCTGGCAACGCGTGCGCCAGTCGGCCGCCGGGGCGCTGATCCGCTTCATGCCGAGTGAGAACTCCGCCCTGCCCGGGAAGTCGGAAGTCGACGACGACTTCTACTTCCCGTCGCAGGGTTGGGCTCTGCTGGGCGGAGACGTGTTCGAGGACGACCAGCGCGTGCTGGTGCGAGTCGAAATCCCGGGTATGCGCAAGGACGAGATCAAGATCGAGGTCACCGACGACGCGCTGGTGGTGAGCGGCGAGAAGCGCTTCGAGCGCGAGTCGGCCGAGGGCCGCTACCGGGTACTGCAATGCGCTTACGGCAACTTCCGCCGCGTGGTGCCGCTCGCGACCCGGGTGCTTCCCGACCAGGCGAGCGCGAGCTACAACGATGGGGTGCTGAAAGTCGTGCTGCCGAAAGCTTCACCCGGAAAGCCGGCCAGCCATACCGTCCATGTGAGTTGAGTTGACCGCACCACCCCGCCCGCGATCGCAGGCACCCCTCCTCGTAAAAGGAGGCGAAACCACACCACCTCGCCCGCAATCGCGGGAACCGCTTCTCGCGACAGGCGGGAAAGTGAAGGCCCTCCCCTCCTGACAAGGAGGGGCTGGACGCGACAACGTCGCGGACGGGGTGGTCCAATTCGCAAGCCGCCGCGCGCACTGACCTGAACTCGACGCCTAGGTCATGCGAGCCGGCGGCAGATTGCGCTCGACCAGCTGCGCCTCCATCAGCGCCTGGCGCGCAGCGCGCACGGTGAAGCGCACGGGCGCTGCGGGATCGAAACGGATATCGCAGCGGACCAGGGCGAGACCGACCGGGCGCATCCGGTAGGGCTCGGTCGCGCCGGCGCAGCCGACCGGGACACTGGTCCCCGACGTGACGTAACCGACCGGCTCGTCAGCGAGCAGGAGATCGTAGCCTGCGCGCAACGGCCGGCGCCCATCGAACACCGCCAGTGGCTGAACCAGCCGCGGCAACCATCGCGCTTGCGAAAAGCCGATGGCGCCCGCCACGACGGCATCATACTCTTCGCATTGCGCATCCAGCGCACGCCTACCGACATAGTCGCCCATCCCCGGCTTGCGCACACCGAAGCGCGCGAGCCGGTTGGCGAAAATCGGGATCTCGGCGCCGTCGCGATCGCTCCCGAGCTCGTGGCCATAGAGCGGCAGACCAGCTTCCAGGCGCAACGAATCGCGTGCGCCGAGGCCGGCGGGTACGGCGCCCGCATCGACCAGGCGCTGCCATAACGCGGCCGCAACCTGCGCATCCACGAAAAGCTCGAAGCCGACCGCCTCGCCCGTATATCCCGTGCGCGCGACGATCAGGGCGTGACCCTCGTACTTGCCCATGCGCAATCGGTTGCGGCGCGCCTGCGGCAGTGCGCTTGCATCCACGAGCTCCGCAAGCAAGGCTTCCGAGCGCGGCCCCTGCAAGGCGAACATCGCCAACGCGTCGCTCTGATCGGTCACCCGCACCGAATCGGGAATCGACTGCGCGTGCAGCCAATCCCAATCGCACGCCCGGTTCGACGCGTTCACCACCAGCAGGAAGTCTTCCGCGCTCAGGCGATACAGGTAGGCGTCGTCGATCGCGCCGCCGCGTTCGTTGGCGAGCAGCGTGTAATGAGCTTGCCCCGGCGCCAGTGCGGACGCGTCGTTGGTGAGCACGCGCGAGAGAAAATCCTGCGTGGCCTGCCCAGAGGCGCGAAAGCGGCCCATGTGCGACACATCGAACAAGCCGGCCTGCGTGCGGGTTGCCAGGTGCTCGCGGACGACGCCTTCGGCGTAATTGAGCGGCATGCTGAAGCCGCCGAAGACCACCATGCGCGCGCCGTTGCCGACGTGCCAGTCGTGCAGCAGCGTGCGCAACGACGCTTCAGTATGCGAAACCGCCATGGCCGAATCGGCGCGGGATTGTTGCGCCCTGTGTCGCGTGCCGTTGTATGGTTTGCCCAGCGTGCCCGTGTGTTGCGTGCCCTTGTTGCATTTCGCGCCTTCGTGTTGCGTGCCGTGTTGCGTACATAATGCATCATACGCTTGCAGCCCGGCGATAACATCCCGGCAACAAACGCGGCGTTTACACTGCCCCCGGAAAGCCGGTAAAGTCCTGCGCTTCGTTTCTCTTGCCTTCGCGGCAGCGCCGCCGCGATCGCCCTGACCCCACTCGCATCGGCTGCGCTCCTATGAAGCGAACGCACTTGCATGGTTTGTCACGGCTCGGCTGCGTCGTCGTTTGCCTGGCGCTCACCGCCTGCGAGCGTGCGGACTCCCAGCCCAGCGGCGGCAGGCCCCCGCCGGAAGTGTCGGTGGTCGAGGTACAGCCGCGCGATCTGCCGGCCGCTTACGAATACGTGGGCCAGACTGCCGGATCGCGCGATGTCGAAGTGCGCGCGCGCGTGACCGGCATTCTGCTCAAACGCAACTATCGCGAGGGCGCGGCTGTGAAGCGCGGTCAATCGTTGTTCACGATCGATCCGGCGCCGTTTCAGATCGCACTGCAAAGAGCGGACGCGGAGCTGGCCGCGGCCGAGGCACGCCTCGATCAGGCCCGGCGCAACAGCGCACGGCTCAAGCCGCTCGCCGAGGCGAAGGCCGCGAGCCAGAAGGACTACGACGATGCGGTAGCGGCCGAGCGCATTGCCAGCGCGGACGTGAAGCTCGCGCATGCACGCCTGGCCGAAGCGAAGCTGAACCTGGAGTGGACGCGGGTGGAAGCCCCGATCGCCGGCCTGACCAGCCGCGCGAGCCAATCGGAAGGCACGCTCGTATCGGGGCCGAATGTGCTTCTCACCACGATCACGCAGGTCGATCCCATCTGGGTCACGTTCGGCATCCCGGAGCGCGAGCATCTGGCGATTCGGAAGGCCGTCGACGAGGGGCGGCTGAAACTGCCCGGCGGCAGCGGGTTCGACGTGAAAGTGCGGCTCTCCGACGGAGCCGAGTACGCCCCGAAGGGCCGGCTCGATTTCACCGACGTGCGCCTGAATCCCGCCACCGGCACCACCGAAACGCGCGCCGAGCTTCCGAACCCAGGTGGGCGGCTCAGGCCCGGTCAGTTCGTGCGCGTCGTCCTGAGCGGCGCCATGCGTCCGAATGCGATCGCCGTGCCGCAGCGCGCGGTGCTCGACGGACCGCAAGGCAAGTTCGTCTATCTGGTCGACGCGCAAAGCAAGGTCGAGATGCGTTTGGTCGAAGTCGGCGACTGGCAAGGCGATGACTGGATCATCCACAAGGGGCTCGCGACGGGGGACAAGGTGATCGTGGCGGGCCTGATGAAGATCGGCCCGGGAGCGCCGGTGCGCATCGCGAGCCCGGACGCCACCAAACCCGGCGCACCCAAGCCGCCGGCCGAACCGTCACCCGCAAAGAAATAGCGCCATGCTCTCGCGTTTCTTCATCGATCGCCCGATCTTCGCGGCGGTGCTCTCGATGTTCATCGTGCTGGCCGGGCTCGCCGCCATGCGCGTGCTGCCGATCGCGCAGTATCCGGAGATCGCGCCGCCGGTGGTGACCGTCACCGCAACCTATCCCGGCGCTTCGGCCGAGGTGCTGGAGCAGACGGTCGCTGCCCCGCTGGAGAACCAGATCAACGGCGTCGAGCGCATGATCTACATGAGCTCGAGCTCGGGCTCCAACGGCGTCGTGCAGATCCAGGTGACGTTCGACATCGGCACCGACGTCGATCAGGCCGCGGTCGCCGTCAACAACCGGGTGAAGCAGGCCGAGCCGCGCCTGCCCTTGGAGGTACGTCGCCTCGGGGTGATGGTGGAAAAGGGTTCGTCCTCGTTCCTGCAGGTGCTCGCCTTTTATTCCCCGGACGGGCGCTTCGACGATCTCTACACCAGCAACTACGTCACGCTCAACGTGCTGGACGAGATGAAGCGCCTGCAGGGCACGACCAACGTGCAGATTTTCGGCGCCAAGGACTACGCCATGCGCATCTGGGTGCGGCCCGATCGCCTGACGCAGCTCGAGCTCACCACGGTCGATCTCATCAACGCGCTGAACGAGCAGAACGCCCAGTTCGCCGTCGGCAAGGTCGGCGCCGCGCCGACCAGCGGGCCGCAGGAGCTGGTCTACACCGTGAGGACCAAGGGCCGGCTGTCGGAACCGCGCGAGTTCGAAGAGATCATCGTGCGCGCCAATCCCGACGGCTCGACCTTGAAGTTGAAGGACGTGGCGCGGGTGGAGCTCGCATCCAAGGACTACGAGTTCATCGGCCGCATCAACGGCCAGCCGGCCACCCTCATGGGCATCTTCCTGCTGCCCGGCGCCAATGCGCTCGAAGTCGCGCAGAAGGTGCGCGATACCATGCAGGAGCTCTCCACGCGCTTTCCGGCCGGCCTCGCCTATTCGATCCCGTACGACACCACGCGCTTCGTCGAGGTGTCGATCCGCGAGGTGCTGTTCACGCTCGGCGAGGCGATGATCCTCGTGTTCCTGGTCGTCTTCCTGTTCCTGCAGAAGTGGCGCGCGACGCTCATTCCGATCGTCGCTGTGCCGGTGTCGCTGATCGGCACCTTCGCCGGTTTGCTCGCGCTCGGTTACTCGATCAACACGCTGACGCTGTTCGGCATGGTCCTCGCCATCGGCATCGTGGTCGACGACGCCATCGTCGTGCTGGAGAACGTCGAGCGCATCATGCGCGAAGAGGGTTTGTCGGTGCGCGAGGCGGCGATCAAGGCGATGCACGAGGTCACCGGACCCGTGATCGCGATCGTGCTGGCGCTGTGCGCGGTGTTCGTCCCGATCGCGTTCTTCGGCGGCCTCACCGGCGAGCTGTATCGGCAGTTCGCGGTGACGATCTCCATCGCGGTGGTGATCTCGGGCCTGGTGGCGCTCACGCTCACCCCGGCGCTGTGCGTGCTGCTGCTCAAGCACGGCAGCGGCGAGCCCAACCGCTTCTTCCGCGGCTTCAATCGCTGGTTCGGACGCGTGACGGATCGCTACGAAAACGGCGTCGCCTGGATGATCCGTCGCGGCGCCGTCGGCCTGCTGCTCTTTGCCGGCATGGTCGCGATCACCGCGTGGCTGTGGCGCCTCACGCCCGGCAGCCTCGTGCCCGACGAGGATCAGGGCTTCTACATCGCGGCCGTGATCCTGCCCGACGGCGCGACCTTGGAGCGCACCGACAAGGTGGTGGCCGAGGTGCTCGAGGTCATCCAATCCAATCCGGCCAACGAGGACGCGGTCGCCTTCACCGGCTTCGACTTCATCGGCGGCGGATTTCGCAACAACGCCGCCACCATCTTCGTCACGCAGAGGCACTGGGACGAGCGCAAGGGTATTGCCACACCGCAGCTGGTGGGCGAGCTCTTCATGAAGACGGCGCACATCAAGGAGGCCCTGGTGCTGGCGTTCGCGCCGCCGCCCATCTTCGGCCTGGGGACGGCAGGCGGCTTCGAGTTCTACATTCAGAATCGAGGCGAGGGCGGTCCGGATCGCATGGCGCAGGTCATGCAGCAATTCCTTGCCAAGGCCAACAGCGAGCCGATGCTGGCCGGCGTGCAGACGCTGTGGCGTGCATCGGTGCCGCAGCTGTACGTCGACCTCGACCGGACCGCGGCCAAGGCACGCGGTATTGCGCTGGACGACCTGTACAGCACGCTCGCCGCCACGATGAGCAGCTACTACGTCAACGACTTCAACCGCTTCGGGCGCACCTGGCAGGTGTTGATGTCGGCCGAGCCCGCCTACCGCATGCGCCCGGACGCGATCGGCGAGATTTACCTGCGCTCGGTACGCGGTGAGATGGTGCCGCTGTCCGCGCTCGCCGACATCCGCTTCACCGCGGGTCCCGACACGCTCGACCGCTTCAACAACCGCCCGGCCGTGAAGCTGATCGGCCAGGCGGCTCCGGGTGTGAGCTCCGGCCAGGCGATCCAGGTGGTCGAGCGAATCGCATCCGAAGTGCTGCCGAGCGAATTCAGCTACGACTGGGGCGGCGCCTCGTATCAGGAAAAGCGCGCAAGCGGCGCCTCGACGCTCGCGCTCGGCCTGGGCGCATTCATGGTGTTCCTGATCCTGGCCGCACAGTACGAGCGCTGGTCACTGCCGCTGTCGGTGCTGCTGGCGATGCCGTTCGGCACCTTCGGCGCGCTGGCCGCCGTGCATCTGCGCGGGCTCACCAACGACGTCTATTTCCAGATCGGACTAGTGACGCTGCTGGGACTCGCGGCCAAGAACGCGATCCTGATCGTCGAGTATGCGATCTACAAGAAGAACGAGGGCATGACCGCGTCGGCCGCCGCCATCGAAGCCGCGCGCCTTCGCTTCCGGCCGATCCTCATGACCTCGCTTGCGTTCATCCTGGGCGTGCTGCCGTTGGCGATCAGCACCGGCGCGGGTGCGGGCGCGCGCCACTCGGCGGGCACCGGCGTGATGGGCGGCATGATCGCGGCCACGTTTCTCGCGATCTTTTTCGTGCCGTTGTTCTTCCGCGTGCTGATCGACCGCAAGCTCGTCGAACGGCGTTCCACCGACGAGCTGAAGGCCGAGGTCGCGCACGTGCGCGACGTCGCCCATAAAGCAACCGACCTTCCGCATGTGCGCCCGCATTGACGTTCGCGCACCGCTGCGCAGCGCCGCCGTCGCGTTGGCCGCGTGCGTGCTGGCCGGCTGCCTGCCGAAGGCCGCCGAGACAGTGAAGCCGGCACTCGAGATGCCGGCCGCATGGCAGGCGCTTCCGGCCGATGGACGCGCAATCACGGTGGCCGACTGGTGGAACGTCTACGGCGATCCGGTGCTCGAGCGCCTGGTCGACGAAGCGCTGGCGCAAAGCACCGACATCGCCGCGGCCGTGGCACGTGTCGACGAAGCACGTGCGCTGGTCGCGGTAACCGAAGCCGACCGCCGGCCCGTAATCGATGTGACCGCGGACGCGGATCGCAGCCGGATTTCGCGGCGCACGGGGGCCCTGCCGCCGGGCAGCCCGGTCGAGCGCAACAATTACCGCCTTGCGCTCAATGCCTCCTACGAGCTGGACCTGTGGAATCGCCTGCGCAACGCGACCGAGGCTGCGCGCGCCGAGCTGCTCGCCGCGCAGGCCGCACGCGACACCGTGCGCATCGCGGTCGCGGCATCGGTGGCCCAATCGTACTTCACGCTGCGCGCGCTCGACCTGCAAATCGCGACCACACAGCGCACGATCGATGTGCGCGAGCGCGCGCTCGAGCTGCAGCGCAAGCGCGTCGAAGCGGGCGTATTGGCCGAGCTCGATCTGCGCCAGGTGGAAGCGGAGCTTGCCGCCGTGCGTGCGCAGCTGCCTCCGCTGATCGGCGGCCGGGAGCGGGAAGAGGCGGCGCTGGCCGTCCTGCTCGGGCGCTCGCCGCGAGCCATCATGGCCGAGGTGGTGGCCGCGCAGGGCGACGCCGATCTCGGTCTGATCGCCCCGGTTGTCCCGGCCGGCGTTCCTTCTGAGCTGTTGCTGCGGCGGCCCGACATCGTCGAGGCGGAGCGGCGGCTGGCGGCAGCGAACGCCCGGGTCGCCATTGCGCGCGTCGCGCACTTTCCTTCCATCGCGCTGACCGGCTATCTCGGCACCGAGAGCGCGGCGCTGGGCGGTCTGTTCTCCGGCCCCGCCGGCATCTGGCAGTTGGCGGCTGCGCTGGCGCAGCCGATATTCGCCGGCGGCCGCCTCGATGCCGAGCTCGAAGCCGCCAGTGCACGCGAACGCCAGATGCTCGCGCTTTACCAGGGCGTGATTTAGGCCGCGTTCCGCGACGTTCGCAGTGCGCTCGCAAGCCAGACGCAGGCGCGTGCAAGTTTCGACGCGGAGCAGGCGCGCGTGCGCGCGCTCGCCGAAACCGTGCGCCTCGCGCGCCTGCGCTACGAAGGTGGGCTTGCGAGCCAGCTGGAGCTGCTCGATGCGCAACGCAATCTCCTGGCCGCCGAGCTGAACCGCATCGAAGCGTTACGCGCGCATCGGGTCGCTATCGCCGCCCTGCTGCAGGCGTTGGGCGGCGGCTGGGAAACGCCCCCCGTCGCCCCCGCGGAAGCGGGGGCCCAGGCGAAGTAAACGCTTCTGGATTCCCGCCTCCGCGGGAATGACGTGCTTCAAGCGAAAGCGCGCTTCGCGCAAGACGCAACGCAGTCGCAACCTCTTCTTCGTTACTTCGGACGCGCGGAGAAAAATTGCGCGAGCGTGTATTCGTCGGTGCGGCCCGGATAGCGCAAATCCGAGCGCATCGCCCAGGTGGCGACCTGATGATGCAGCAGAATGACGGCGTAATCCTTCACCGCAATCGCCATGGCGGCCTTGGCGAGCGCCTCGCGCCTGGCCTGATCGACCGTTCCCAGCGCCTGTTCGACCGCGCGATCGAGTTGCGCATCGGAATAGCCGCCCCAGTTCCAGCTGCCCAGGCCTTTCTCCGCTGAAGGCGTGGCGACCAGCGAGCGCAACGCGAGATCGCCGGCAAAGGAGCCCCAGCCGAGCAGCGCGACGCCGAAATCGCCGTTGCGAGCCTTGGTGAAATAAGTTGCGGCCGGCAGCGCCTCGACCCGCACAACTTGCACGCCGATCCGGGCCCACATCTGCGCGACCGTCTGCGCCACCTGCTCGTCGTTGATATAGCGGTTGTTCGGCGTCGAAAGCGTCAGGCGAAAGCCTTCGGGATAGCCGGCTTCGGCGAGCAACTGCCGCGCCGCCTTCGGATCGAAGGGCGGCGGGCGAAGCGAAGCGTCGTGCGCGAACACGGGCGGCGCCACCAGGTTGCCGGCAGGCACGGCGAGCCCCTCCATCACCTTGTCGACCAGCGCCTTGCGGTCGATCGCGGCCGACAGCGCCGCGCGCACGCGCCGGTCGCGAAACGGATTGCGTGCGAGCGGCTTGCCGTTTGCGTCCGTAGCGCCAGGGGGAGCGTCGCGGTATTGGTCGAGATGCAGGAAGATCGTGCGCCACGAGACCTTGCGTTCGATGCGCAGGCGCTGATCGCGGGCGATGCGCGCGACATCGCTGGTCGGGATGTTCTCGATCGCATCGACGTCACCGGCGAGCAGCGCCGCCATTCGCGCCGCGTCCTGCGACAGGATGCGCAGCGTCACGCGCGCCCACGCCGGCTTGTCGCCCCAGTAGGTATCGTTGCGCACCAGGTCCACGCGGTTGCCGCGGGCGAACGATTCCAGCCGGAACGGCCCGGTGCCGACGGCCGCACGCCCGGCATTGAAATCCTCGGTGCCTGCGTCCCCCACGGCGCGCGAGACGATGAAAATGGAATTCAGATCCTGCGGCAGCACCGCGTGCGGCTTGGCCGTCTTGAAGCGGATCGTGTGCGGATCGACGATCTGGATTTCGCGGATTGCGCGCACGAAGCCGCCGAACTGCCCGCCCTTGTCGGCCAGGGCGGCCGCGCGCCGGATGGAGAACTCGACATCGCGCGCGTCGAACGGCGAGCCGTCGTGGAAGCGCACACCTTTGCGCAGCACGAACTCCCAGTTCGTGTCGTCGAGCGCACGCCACGACGTGGCAAGGCCCGGGATGAGACGCGTATCCGCGTCGACGTTCGCCAGCGCATCGAACACGTGCCAGGCGACGGCATTGTTGGGCGCGATGTTGGCGTAGTGCGGATCGAGCGCCGTAACGTCGGCCGCCATGCCGATGCGCAGCGTCTGGGCCATCGCCTGCAGGGGCAACGCAGCCAGCACGGTCGCGCACAGCGCAGCCAGCCCGCGCAACCAATGCCGAAACGGCGGGCGCAGGAGAGGATCGGGTCGCGTCATGGCCTTCGTCCTTTCGGAGAAATCGGCGCGCAATTTGGGTGGTGCAAAGCGCGTGGTGCAAAGCCTCGAGCGCGCGGCATACGGCAGCGGCGTCCAATCAGGTCAGGGACTTGGCGGCTGCCGGCTGCGGCCAGTCTAGCATCCGCGCCCGCGCGTTCCGCCGGCCCGACCCCCGGGTGTATCATCGAAGCACTCTCCTTCGGCCGGTGGTTCACATGCTCGAGTGGCAATTTCCCTATACGTCCCAGCGCATGCCCGTGCTGGCCTCCAACATCGTCGCCACCTCGCAACCGCTGGCCGCCCAGGCCGGTTTGCGCATACTGGCTGCGGGCGGCAACGCGGTCGATGCCGCGCTGGCTACCGCGATGACATTGACCGTGGTGGAGCCCACCAGCAACGGCATCGGAGCCGACGCCTTCGCACTCGTCTGGGACGGCAAGCAACTGCATGGCCTGAACGCATCGGGCCGCTCGCCGGCGGCGTGGAGCCCGAAACGGTTCGCGGGCTCGAGCGCGATCCCGAAGCGCGGCTGGGACTCGGTCACGGTGCCAGGGTGCGTTTCCGCCTGGCGCACGCTATCGGAAAAATTCGGCAAGCTGCCGTTCGCGGATCTGGCGCAACCGGCCATCCGCTACGCCGCCGACGGCTATCTCGTGAGCCCGACCATCGCGCGGCTATGGGCAAGACAGGCGCCCGACCTGGCCGATCAACCGGGCTTTCGCGAGGCGTTCATGCCGCGCGGGCGTGCGCCGCAGGCGGGGGAATTGTTCCGCCATCCCGAACAGGCGCGCACGCTCGCGCTGATCGCCGAAAGCCGCGGCGAAGCGTTCTATCACGGCGAGCTCGCCGAGCGCATGGTCGCGCATTCGAAGGAAAACGGCGGCGCATTGTCGATGGAGGATCTCGCGAGCCACCAGGCCGATTGGGTGGCGCCGATCGGGATCGACTATCGCGGCTACCAGGTGCACGAGATCCCGCCCAATGGCTGGGGCATAGCCTGCCTGATGGCGCTCGGCATGCTGGAGAATTTCGACATGGCGAGCCTTGCGCCCGAATCGGCGCAGTCGCTGCACCTGCAGGTCGAAGCGATGAAGCTCGCGTTCGCCGATGCGCAACAGCATGTCGCAGATGCTGCAGCCATGCGCGTGAGCACAGCTGCGCTGCTCGACAAGGCCTATCTCGCGCAGCGCGCCAAGCTGATCGACCGATCGTGTCCAGGCACGCCAACCTTCGGTGCGCCGCGCGGCGGCACGGTGTACCTCACCACCGCCGATGCCTCCGGCATGATGGTGTCGTACATCCAGTCGAACTACCAGGGCTTCGGCTCCGGAGTCGTAGTTCCAGGAACCGGCATCAGTATGCAGAACCGCGGCATCGGCTTCGTGCTCACCGAAGGCCACGTCAACCAGGTGGGCCCGCGCAAGCGTCCGTTCCATACCATCATCCCGGCGTTCATGACGCGGGGCACCGAGCCCGTGATGGGATTCGGCGTGATGGGAGGCTACATGCAGGCGCAGGGTCACCTGCAAATGGCGCTGCGGCGGGTGGACCACGGGCAGAATCCGCAGGCGATGATCGACGCGCCGCGCTGGCGCGTGGACGGATCGGTCGTGAATGTCGAGGAAGCGATGCCGCAACAAGCGATCGAAGCCTTGCAGCGTCTGGGCCATTCGGTCGTGGTCGCCGAGCGCTTCGATACCGACTTCGGCCGCGCGCAAATCATTCTGAAGACCGAAGGCGGCTACGTCGGCGCATCCGAATGGCGCACCGACGGCCAGGCGGTCGGTTTCTAGATTCTTCCGGAGCAGGGCAATGTCCGAGCACCGCATACAGACGATCTGGCAGCGAACGTCTGCCGACTTCACCTACGCCAGCTACAACCGCGATCACGAATGGCGCTTCAAGAGTGCAGTGACGGTCGGCGCTTCGGCCTCGCCGCAGTACAAGGGCAACCCCGATCTGCCCGATCCGGAGGATGCATTCGTCGCCGCGCTGTCGAGCTGCCACATGCTCACCTTCCTGGCCGTCGCCGCCAAGCACGGCTTCGTGGTGGATCGCTACGAGGACGCCGCGGTCGGATATCTGGAGAAGAATGCGCAAAGCAAGCTCGCTATCACGCGCGCGGAGCTCAGCCCGCGCATCGTATTTGCCGGCGAGCGCCAGCCCGATGCCGAGATGCTGCGGCGGATGCACGACGAAGCGCATCACGGCTGCTTCATCGCCAACTCGGTTTCGACCCAGGTGAGTGTCAAGGAACAGGCGTCGGGCTGATTGCGGCGCATCGCCGACGAGCGCGCTTCGCGGCCGCGATGCCCACAAGGAGGCAACACGCATGGCCGGTAACGGCACATTCGATGCGTTGAGCTGGCGCCCGACCCTCGCCGGGCGCGAATGCGCCGTGGCGAGCGGCCATTATCTCGCTACCCTCGCCGCGCAACGCGTCCTGGACGCAGGCGGCAATGCGATCGATGCCGGCGTCACGGCTGCCATGGCGCTCGCCGTGCTGCAACCGGACATCGTCAGCTTCGCCGGCGTGGCGCCGACGCTGATCTACCTGGAAAACGAAGCGCGCGTCGTCAGCCTCGCCGGGCTCGGCTATTGGCCCGCAGCCACCGATGTCGAGCGACTGCGTCGCGAAGGCGGCGAAGCCGTTCCCGAAGGCATCCTGCGTACCGTGCTGCCGGCCGCGCCCGCCACGCATATCGAGGCGCTGCGCCGTTGGGGAACGCTCTCGTTCGAGCAAGCCGTCGGCCCCGCGTTCGAGCTCGCACGGCAGGGCTTCTATCTCTATCCCTTCCTGCATTACGGCATCGAATCGCACGCGGCCGACTTCGATCGCTACCCGGAGAACCGCAGCATCTTCCGTCCCAACGGGCAGACCCCGGCGGTGGGAAGCCTTCTGCGCCAGGAGAACCTCGCTCGTACGCTGTGGCGCCTGATCGAAGCCGAGCGCGCCTGCCGCGGCGACCGGGATGCGAAGCTGCGCGCGGTGCACGCGTGCTTCTATCGCGGTCCGATCGCCGCCGACATCACCGAGTTTCATGCGCGCGCAGGCGGATTCCTCACGCGTACCGATCTCGCTTCCTTCGAAGTTCCGGTCGAGGATCCGATCGCCTGTCGCTACAAGCATTACACCGTGCATTCGTGCGATACCTGGTGCCAGGGCATCGTCCTGCTCGAAGCGCTGAAGATCCTGGAGGGCATCGATCTTCCTGCGCTGGGCTTCAACAGCAGCGCCTACGTCCACACGGTGGCCGAGGCGCTGAACCTCGCCTTTGCCGATCGGGAAGCGTACGTCGGCGACCCGAAATTCGTCGCCGTGCCGGTGGCCGGGTTGCTCAGCGACGACTACGCGGGCAGCCAGCGCAGCCGGATCGATCCCGAGCGGGCGTTCGGTGCGATGCCCCAGCCCGGATTGCCGCCTGGTGCGTCGGCGCAGCGCACAGCGGCGCTGCGCCACGCACACGGCAAGGTGCCGGCCCCGGCGGATACCAGCTACGCCTGCACCGTGGATCGCTTCGGCAATGCATACTCGGCCACGCTGTCCGATACCAGCTACGACAATCCGATGGTGCCCGGCATGGGCCTGTCGATCAGCTCGCGCGGCAGCCAGTCACGGCTCGAGCCCGATCATCCGGCTTGCGTCACGCCGGGAAAACGGCCGCGCCTGACGCCGAGCCCGGCGCTCGCGCTTCGTGACGGCAAGTTCTTCATGGCGTTCGGTACGCCGGGCGGCGATATCCAGAGCCAGGCGATGCTGCAGGCATTCCTGAACGTCACCGAGCTCGGCATGCCATTGCAGCGGGCGATCGAAGCGCCGCGTTTTGGCACGTTCAGTTTCCCGAATTCGTTTGCGCCCCATGCCTACCTGCCGGGACGCCTGTGCGCGGAAAGCCGCATCCCGGAAAGTTGCCTTGCGGACCTGGAGCGGCTGGGGCACAACGTCGAGCGTTGGGGTGCGGCCGTCTGGCTCGCGGGCGCCGTGTGCGCCGTGCGCCGCGATCCGGACACTCGCTTGCTGCACGCGGGCGCGGACCCGCGCCGCGAGGCCTACGCGCTCGCCTGGTAAGCGAATGGGAAGCCCGCGTTCGGCATCTTCCGCGCCCGCCATGTTGCGCGCGCCCAGCCGGGTCGACGGTTCCCGTCGCGGGCGCTCGCGCCCACGTTATCGCGTGATCGCCGAGCGCCTGCTGGCCGAGATCGCGAGCGGCAAGCACGCTGTCGGCACGTTGCTGCCGACCGAGATCGAGCTGTGCGCCCGCTTCCGCGCCAGCCGCTATACCGTGCGCGAGGCGCTGCGCGTCATCACCGAGAAAGGGCTGGTCACGCGCCGGCCGGGCGCGGGATCCATCGTGATCGCGGCCGCGCAACCCTCGGTGTACACGCAGACGCTCAATTCGCTCGGCGAGATCCTGAGCTATCCCTCGGAGACGTACCGCGACGGCAGCACGACCGCGAACGTCGTGGCGGACCGGCGGCTCGCCGCCCTGCTCGGCTGTCCGGTCGGGACGCGCTGGTTTCGCATCAGCGGCGTGCGCCGCTCCGGAGGAATCGCGCTTCCGCTCGCGTGGCAGGACATCTACATCCTGCCGCCCTTTGCCGGCGTGGTGCGCTCGCCGAACCTCGACCGCGAGCCCGTCTACGCGCAGCTCGAGCGCATGTTCGGCCAGACCACCGAGTGCGCGCGCCTGCAGCTTTTTCCCAGCCGCGTGCCGCGAAAGATCGCGCCGCTGCTGGAAGTGAAGACGGGCACGCCGGCGATCACGATCATCCGGCGCTACATCGACAGGGACGCGCGCAACTTCGAGACCACGGTGACCATTCACCCCGAGGGACGCTTTACGTACTCGATGGAATTCCGCCGCGAGCTGCGCGCGCCGCGCTGAGCAAGCAACCTCCCAGCCGACGTGACGCGCAAACTGTTCGCCGTCACAGCCGGCCATGCGAACCTGGCGATGCAGCCGCGGCTCGGCGTGATGGTGGATGAAGACTGCGTGCGCCGCTGCGCCATCGGACAGCCTGCGCGCCGCAGCCTGGATTCCCGCTTTCGCGGGAATGACGCCTCAGGGGCGGATGGCGGGCGTCTTAGTGGTGATGGCCGCCAGGGCCGTGCGCGTGCCCGTGCGTCAGTTCCTCGCTGGTCGCCGGACGCACCGACAACACCGTGCAGCGAAAGTCGAGCGTCTTGCCGGCATAGGGATGATTGCCGTCGACATCGACCTGATCGCCTTGTACGGCCGTGATGGTATAGACGCGAGTCTCGCCCGACTCCGCGCCGGTGCCTTCGAAGCGCATGCCGACCGCGATATTGGCCGGGAACGCCGATCGCGGTTCGCTGCGTTTCAGGCTCTCGTCGTACTCGCCGAAGGCGTCGTCGGGCTCGAGTGTCACCGCAACCTCGGCGCCCTCGTCCAGCCCTTCGAGTCTTTCCTCCACGGCCTCGAACATGCCGGAATAGCCGCCGTGCAGATAGCCCACCGGCTCGTCGCTTTTTTCCAGCACCGCTCCTTCGGCATCGCTCATCTCGAAGTTCAACGACACCACCGTGTCCTTCTGGATCTTCATGGTCGGCTCACTTTTTCATTCGGCGCAAGAGCTCCAGGACCTCGTGCGCGTGTCCGGCCGCCTTCACGCCGTAGAGCACGTGACGCAGCACGCCCTGCCGGTCGATGATGAAGGTCGAGCGCGAGATTCCCACCCGGCGCACACCCTCGACTTCCTTTTCCTGCAACACGCGGTATTGCTCGCAGACTTCCGAATCCGCGTCCGAGAGCAGCCGCAGCGACAGACCGTGCTTGTCGCGGAAGGCGCCGTGCGACAGGCAGTCGTCGCGGCTCACTCCCAGTACGACCGTGTGCAGCTCGGTGAATTCGTTCTCGAGATCGGAAAAATCGATCGCCTCGCGCGTGCAGCCGGGCGTGTCGTCCTTCGGATAGAAATAGAGCACGACGTTGCTCTGAGCGCGAAAATCCGCAAGGCTCACCATCTCCATGTCCGCATCAGGAAGCGTGAACTGCGGTGCAGGTTGCCCGGCCCGAAGCTGCATAGGCTGAATCCTTTCGACCGATCGCCTCGCGCGAAGAATCGGGCAACAGTATAAACCTTTTGCGTGCGCGGAAGCCTCGCACGAAACTGCTGCGTGCACACAAACCTCGCACCAACCTGTTGCGTGCGCATAAAAGCCGCGCACCGATCTGTTGCGTGCGCATAAAAGCCGCGCACGGATCTGTTGCGTGCGCATAAAAGCCGCGCACGGAGCGCGCCCCGGAGAACGCGCGCGATCGCGGCCGCTATAATCGCGTGGCGACGAACAAGCGTAGCGCCAGTTCCGCTGTCGCGAGATGCCGCGCGCACGGCGTGCATGCGGATGGCTGACGAGGCCGATGTGAACATGCGCGGGCACGAATGGATGAGCGAGGGCACGGCAGGCGCGCTCACGGCAGCGCGTTTCCTGCGCACCTATTGGCAGAAAAAAGCGCTGTTCGCGAGATCCGCGCTCACCGAAGTCGCACAACGATTCGAGCCCGCGATGCTGATCGAGCTCGCGAGCCGCGACGACGTCGAATCGCGCCTGGTGCGCCGAGAAGGCAAACGTTGGAGCGTCGAGCACGGTCCGTTCCCGCGCCGGCGGCTCGAGCGCCTGCCTGCGCGCGGCTGGTCGCTGCTCGTGCAAGGCGCGGATCTGCATCTGCCTGCGGCGCGCGCACTGATGGACCGGTTCGACTTCATTCCGTATGCGCGCCACGACGACGTGATGCTGAGCTTGTCTCCCCCGGGGGGTGGAGTCGGCGCGCACTTCGACTCCTACGACGTATTCCTGGTGCAAGCTCTTGGCTGCCGGCGCTGGCGCATCGGGCGCCAGCGCGATCTCGCGCTTCAGCCTGACGCTCCCCTGCGCATCCTGAAATCGTTTCGCCCCGAGCGCGAGTACGCGGTCGAGCCCGGGGATGTCCTGTACCTGCCGCCGCGCTATGCGCACGAAGGCGTGGCCACGACCCAGTGCATCACCTGCTCGGTCGGCTTTCGTGCGCCGAGCCGGCAGGAGATCGCGACCAGCTTCCTGCAATGGCTGCCGGACAGGCTCACACTGACCGGGCGCTATCGCGATCGCGAAACGACGTTGCCGAAGCACCCGGCACAGATCGGCACTTCCATGGTGCGCGAGATCGAAGCGATGCTGGCCGCCGTTCGCTGGTCGCGCGCCACCGTCGAGCAATTCGCCGGCGAGCAGCTGACCGAGCCCAAGGCGCAGGTCTGGTTCCGCGCGCCGGAGCGCATCGTACCGTTCGCGCGCTTCCTCGCACATGCGCGCGCGCACGGCGTTCGGCTCGCGGCTTCCACGCGGATGCTGTTTCGCGGCGATCGCCTGTTCGTCAACGGCGAGTGCGTTCGTATGCCGCCCTCGGCGCGCGCCGCGCTGATTGCCTTGGCCGACGAACGCGCGGCCCTGCCGTGGCGCAGCCGTTCGCTGCAGGCTGCGCGACAAATGCACGAATGGTATCGAGCCGGTTATGTCGAGCTCGCCTGAAACCCCGCACGACGGCGAACACGGGGCCGCGCTGTTGCGCGACGAGCAGCCGCTTTCCGGGGTCAGCGCCTACGAAGCGGCGATCGACAAGCTGATCGGCATGGCGCTCGGCCGCATCCGGATCTTCGATCGGAGCCTCCATCGCGCTCACAACGCGCAAGCGCGCACCGACGCTCTGCGCCGGTTTCTGCTCGCCGACAAGGCGAACCGAGTCGCCATCGTGGTGCACGATGCCGACCGCATACGGCTCGATTGCCCGCGCCTGGTCGCCTTGCAGCGCTACTTCGCCCATGCCGTAAGCATCCACCGCACACAGCCGATCGCGCGCGGCGTCTACGACCCGTTCTGCGTCGTCGACGGCAGCCACTATGCCCGCCGCTTCCACTTCGATAATGCACGCGGCATTCTGGTCCTGAACGATGCCGACGGCGCGGGCTTGCTGGTGCAGCGCTTCGAGGAGATCTGGGAGGCGTCGCAGCCCGCTGTGACCGGTACAACACTGGGTCTATGATGCGAATGCGCTTGCCCGATTTTCGTTGCAGCAGATCATACGGTACGTGCTAGACTGTACGCATTTGCCGTAGAAGCTGTGATGATCGGGCAATACGCTGCTTCGATTGTCATTCACAAATTAGGAGAAACGATGAACCGCACCATGATCGCTGGCGCCGTACTTGCATTGTTCCTGGCCGGCTGTGGCGAGCAGTCTGGCGACAAGCCCGCGTCCGCACCCGCTCCTACGACAACGGCACCAGCCACTCCTGCGCCGGCGGCCGACCCGGCAACCGCGCCCGCCGCGCCGACCACCAGCGCTCCAGCGGCCGATGCCAGCGCGCCCGCGGGGGCTCCGAGCACCGCGGAGTCCAAACCCTCCGATAGCGCCACCTCCGCCGGCCACCCGATGGATCCCAAGTCGCCTGCGCTCGAGACCACGCCTTCCTACACTGCGGAAGAATCCAAGCAGATGGCCAAGGATGCCGCGGACAAGACCAAGGAGATGGCGAAGGACGCCAAGGAAGCGGTCACGGATGCCATGAAGAAGTAACGTCTTCCGGGATTCACCCACACAAGCCGGCCCCTTGGCCGGCTTTTTGCAGGCGTCAATCCAGGCAGACCCAGTCGAATCCCTGGTCCTGGTGCGCGACCGAGACGGCCGCCGTGGCGCCCGTTCCCAGCGCCTGCGCGAGAGTCGCCTGGACCAGTTCCGGATGGTTGTTGGTTTCGGACAGGTGAGCGCCGATCACGTGACGCAGGCGCGAACGGTCCAGCGCCGCGAGCAGCTCGGCGGCATCCTCGTTGCGCATATGACCGAAGCGCGAGCCGATGCGGGCCTTGAGCGACGGCGGATATGGCCCGTCGCGCAGCAGCGCGGCATCGTAGTTGCACTCCAGCACGAGCGCCGAGCAGCCGGAGAGCACCGTGCGAATATGGGCGGTCGGGACCCCGACATCGGTCAATACGCCGAGCCGATGACGGCCGTCGTCGAAAACCACCTGGGCCGGCTCGCGCGCGTCGTGCGGAACGGGAAACGGCTCCACGGTGAGCTCGCCCAGCTTGAAAGCCGTATGGGGGTCGAACGCGCGGCAATCCACGTCGTCGAAGCGCGACCCGGCAGCCGCCCGCGTGCCGGGCGTCATGTAGACCGGAATGCAGACGCGCGCAGCGAAGCGCGCCACCCCGCCGATATGGTCGTCGTGCTCGTGCGTGACGACGATGGCGTCGATGTCCTCGGCCGCGCAGCCGAGCCTTTGCAGCCGCGCGACCGTCTCGGCGAACGAGAAGCCGCAGTCGAGCAGCACGCGCTTGCCGCCCGCCTCCACCAGCAAGGCGTTGCCGCGACTGCCGCTACCGAGCGAGGCGAAGCGCATGGCGATCAGCCCGGCCTGCGCCTGCGAGCCAAGGCGCGGCAGCGCGGCGCGTACTCGGGCGAACCGGGGCATGCAGGCATGACCTGCTCGGCGCAGATCGGCAGGGTGACGCGAACACTCGAAGGCTGCGGGGAGATGCTCGCCCGGCGCCCTTCACCGCTCATTTGAGCTGCTCGTAGAGCAGCGTCAGGATGCGGTTGGCCGTCGCCGAGCGGTCGAGCTTGCCTTCCATGTCCAGCACGTTCACTTCCGAGCCGTTGGCCGCATCCTTGACCGCGATGCGGTACTGCGCTTTGCGGTTCTTGGGATCGTCATCGTCGCGCCAGAAGGCGAGCTTCGACAGCAGACCCGTGGACTTCTTGCTGCGGGCATCGGCGTCCGGGTCGACGTAGCGCACGAAGTACAGACCCTTGGAGCGGTCCCGATCCTCGACCGTGAAGCCGACCCGGTCCAGTGCGAGCCCCACCCGCCGCCAGGCACGGTCGAACGGGTCTTCGATGGTGAGACGCCCAGCGCCATCGGCGGAGCGCGTGATCTGCGCCTTGGGGTTGGGGTTGGCGCTGGCGCGCTGCAGATCGGCTTGCGCGCGCGCCTCCTGCACACCGAAGCGCACCATCAAGCGGCGCAGCATCTCGGCTTCCAGGTCCGGATCGGCCGGGCGCGGCTGCCACATGGTTTTCTCGTCGCCGATGGCCGAGTTCGCGAACACTTCGATCATGCCGCGATGACTGATGTAGATCTCCGTCGTCTTGCCGTTGACGCCGCGCTCCAGGCGGGTGCGAAACTTGTCGCGCTCGGCCGTGGAGGACACGCTCCCGAACAGCTTGCCGAGTGCGCCGCGAATCACGCCGTCATCGATCCGAGCGCGGCTTTCGGCCCAGTCGGTCTCCATCACACCCGCCTCGGGCACCTCGAGGTTGACCAGGAAGCCGATCTCCTGCCAGAACGCCTTCACCGTGGGCCACAACGCATCCGGGTTGGCCTCGACCACCAGCCAGCGCTGCGTGCCCGCGCGCTCGATGTGCGCGTTGCTCACCTTCGGCAGGATGTCGGAATTGGTCGAGACCTGCTTGGCCGATCGCTCCCTGGAATAGGCCGAGTAGGTTGCGCTGCCCTTGGGGTTGATGTCCGGAACGGCGAAACGGTCGTCGGTCGTAGGACGCGTCAGGTCGGGCGGGATCTCGAGCGGTGGCAATTGTCCGGCGCTCTTGTAATCGACCTTACGCGAGTCGAGCATGCCGTCCAGCGACGAACACCCCGCGGCAACCGACGCAACGGCGATGATCACAGCGGCAATCGACTTCATAGAACTCTCGAAGCGGCTCGGAGAAGAGCCTGTGAGACGCGCATTCAAGCGATGAGTTCCGCCTGGCGCATGGCGTTGCGCACGACATCGTGGCAACTGGTGGAGAGCGGCGTGAGGGGGAGACGAATGCCCGGCTCGATCAGACCGAGCTCGCGCACCGCCCATTTCACGGGTATCGGACTGGGCTCGACGAACAGCGCCTTGTGCAGCGGGATCAGCCGCGCGTTCAGCTCGCGGGCGCGACGCGTGTCACCAGCAATGGCAGCCACGCACATCTCGTGCATCAGCCGCGGCGCCACGTTGGCCGTCACCGAAACGACGCCATGGCCGCCGACCAGCATGAGCGCCAGCCCCGTTCCGTCGTCGCCGCTGTAGATGGTGAAACGTTCCGGCGCGTTACGGACGAGATCACAGCCGCGCTCGATATTGCCGGTCGCGTCCTTCACACCCACGATATTCGGAATGCGGGCCAGTCGCAGCAGCGTGCCGTTGGAAAGATCGGCCACTGTGCGCCCGGGTACGTTGTATACGATCTGCGGAATGTCGACGGCCTCGGCGATCGCCTTGAAGTGCAGATACAGCCCCTCCTGCGTGGGCTTGTTGTAGTACGGGACGACCGACAGGCTCATGTCCGCGCCCGCCTCCTTCGCGTACGCGGAAAGCTCGATCGCCTCGCGGGTGGAGTTGGCGCCGGTGCCTGCGATCACGGGGACACGGCCGGCCACGTGATCCACCGCGGTCTTGATGAGCAGCCGATGCTCGTCCCAGTCGACCGTAGGCGACTCACCGGTCGTTCCGACCACGACGATGCCGTCGGTGCCCTCGTGCACATGGAAGTCGATCAGGCGCCGGAACCGTTCCAGGTCCAGGCTGCCGTCCTCGTGCATGGGCGTTACGATAGCGACCAGGCTGCCGGTGAGCATGGGTCTCTCGCTTGAAAGGTGGCTATTCTATCGCATCGTTTCGGCGCACGGACCGCGGGACTCGACTTGGACAAGCCTGCGGCCGGGCTACTCGGAAGCGCCTCGTTGCGCAGTGCTTCTCTGCGCAGTGCTTCTCTGTGCGCAGATTCGCTGCACCATGGCCCGCTTCGGCACCTCGACTTCCAGGTCCTCGTAGGCCAGCACGCGCAGCCGCCCTCGCACCGCATCGAGCAGCTCGCCGGGCCTGAGCAGGAAATCCGGGTTGGTTGGACGGCCGAAACGCTCGTTGCCGGCAGCGAACGTTTCGTAGATGAGCACGCCGCCCGGCGCGACGGCGGCAACCAGCAAAGCAAGCAAGGGCCGATGCAGATAGTTGGTAACGACCACGCCAGCGAACGCTTCGCCCGGGTAAGGCCAGCTGCCCGCCTCGATATCGGCGACGCGGGTACGGATGCCGGCGACGCCCTTGAGCCCGCTCATCGCCGCCGCATCGCGATCGACCACTTCCACCGGGTGACCGAGCGCGGCGAGCAGCCGGGCATGCCGGCCGGAACCCGCCGCCAGGTCGAGCACCCGCCCGCCGCGGGGAATATGGTCGGCCCAACGGCGCACCCAGACCGAAGGCCCTGGTGCGGCGTGATTCGTATCGGCTGCAGTCATTCGCTCGTCTCGCCAGTCGCGCCCGCAACCATCGGCAATGCCATCGGCAGCGCGGGCACGCCGCTATTATAGAAACCGGCGCAGGCGCACCGTCTAGAAACCGGCGCAGGCGCCTGTCGCGCCCGCAACCATTCTCGACCACGATTGGAACACCGATTTGAGAATAGCGCTCCTGGTCTGCTCCTTGACCCTCGCCTTGGCAAGCCCGGCCGCGCGCGCTGCCGATGCGCCGGCGGGTGAATTCCGCGATTGCCTCGCGCAGATCCGCACCGAGGCGATGAACAAGGGCGTGCGCGCGGAAACATTCGATACCGCGCTGGCGACGATCGAGCCCGATCCGAGCGTGCTCGAGGCGATGAGCTTCCAGCCGGAGTTTCGCTTGTCGATCTGGGATTACCTTGCCGGCCTGGTCGACGAGCAGCGGATCGCCGACGGCCGCAGCAAGCTGCAGCAATGGGAGGCGACGCTCGCCAAAGCGGAACAACAGTTCGGCGTCGACCGCTACACGATCCTCGCGGTTTGGGGAGTCGAGTCGGATTACGGGCGCGTCATGGGCACGCGTCCGCTGCTGCGCTCGCTCGCAACCGTCGCCTGTTTCGGTTCGCGGCAGCGGTTCTTTCGCGGCGAGCTCCTCGACACGCTCAAGATCGTCCAAAGCGGCGACCTGACGCCTGACATGCTGACCGGCTCCTGGGCGGGCGCTTTCGGCCAGACCCAGTTCATGCCATCGACCTATCTGCGCCTCGCGGTCGATTTCGACGGCGACGGCCGCCGCGACATCGTCGCCTCGGTGCCCGATGCGCTCGGCTCGACCGCGAACTATCTGCGCCGGGCGGGCTGGGTGACTGGCGCCCCTTGGGGATACGAAGTGCGGCTGCCGGCGGGCTACAGCGGACCCTCCGGACGCCGCCAGAAGCAAAGCCTCGCGCAGTGGTCGGCGCTCGGCATTCGGCGAATCGACGGCGCCGCGCTCACCGGTGCGGGCGCGGCGGCACTGCTGCTCCCTGCTGGAGCCGCGGGCCCGGCATTTCTCGCCTTCAAGAACTACGACGCGATCTATTCCTACAACGCCGCCGAGTCGTACGCGCTCGCCATCGCGCATCTATCCGATCGGCTGCGCGGCGCCGGCACGTTCCAAACGCCCTGGCCGACCGACGATCGCGGCCTGTCGCGCACCGAGCGGCGCGAAGTACAGGAGCACCTCATCGGCCAGGGGTTCGACATCGGCAATGCGGATGGCATGATCGGACCGAAGACGCGTGAGGCGATTCGCGCCTATCAGTCGGCGAACGGCTTGCCGGCGGATGGTCGGGCTGGCGGTCGCGTGCTGGACCATCTGCGTGCGGCGACCCGGGCGCGCGCCCGCTAGACGGCTTGCGTCGCCGAGCGCGCCATGCGCCGCAGCTCGGGCAGGCACGATCCGCACGAAGTGCCGCAGCGCAGCGCGGACTGGATGTCTTCCACGCTTGCGCCGGCATCGAGCTTCGCTTCGATCTCGGCTTGCGATACGTCGAGGCAATTGCACACGATCCGGCCGCGCCTGCGCGCCTGCGCACCCACCGGCGGCGATTCGAACGGACCCAGCATCCAGCGCCGCAGCGCGTCCGCCGGGCGTGCGTCCAGCAGCGTTTCCCGCAGCCAGTCGGCGGCGGCCAGATCCCCGCACAGCCGAAAGCCGTGCAGGCGGCCGTCCGCGAGCAGCGCCTGCTTGGCGATATTGCGGCGCGCATCGGTATAGGACGCGCACGCTTCCGCGGACAAGTCCAGGCAGGCGTCGATCTGCGCGATCCGCTCCGGGGCAATCGGCTGGTCGTGCGCGACGCGCAGGGCGACCGCGGAGCGGTCGTGGCCGAGCAATCCAGCATAGGCGTAGGCGAAACCGGCCAGCAGCGGTTGCAACCGGTCGAGCCATGCGAGCACCTGCTCGGCATCGCCGGGGGCCGCGGCCCGCACCGCGAGCAGATTCCACGGCAGCACGGCTTTGTCCACCTGGATGGCGGCGTGCTTGAGCTCGGGCTGCTTCGAGAACGGGTCGAAGGCCGCGAGCGTCAGCTCGTTGATGCCGGCATGCGAGAGATGGCGCGCACCGAAATGCATGGGCACGAACACCTGTCCGGGGTACATCTCGGTCGATGCTTCGACCTCGAGCAAGACACGCCCGCGCCGGCTGCTCAACCAGGCGAGATCTCCGCTGCGCAACCCGCGCCGCGCCATGTCGTCGGCATGCATCGAGGCTACCGGCTGCGGCGCATGGCCGAACAGGCGCGCGGCCCGCCCGGTACGGCTCATGCCGTGCCACTGATCGCGCAGGCGCCCGGTCGAGAGCCGCAACGGATGGCGCGCATCGATCGGCTCGGCGACGGTGCGCGGTTCGATCGCGACGAAGCGCGCGCGCCCGCTGGGCGTCGCGAAGCGGGCGTCGCCGTAAAGCCGTGGCGTTGCGGCGCCCTCGCGATACGGCCACTGCTGCGGCCCATCGCGATCGAGCACTTCATAACTCAGGGCCGAGATGTCGAGGTCGCGCCCGCGGGTGCTCGCCGCGTGCTCCACGAACACGTCCTCGGGCTTGTCGTAGGCAAACAGCGCCGCAGCATCCTTGCCGATCCGCGCACCGAGCCGCAAAGCGAAGTCGCAGCCGATGCGCCAATCGGCTCGCGCCTCGCCCGGCGCTTCGATCGCCTTGCGCACGTGCGTGATGCGCCGCTCGGAGTTGGTCACCGTGCCTTCTTTTTCGCCCCAGGTCGCCGCCGGCAGAAGCAGGTCGGCGAAGGCAGCTGTCTCGGTGGTCGCGAATGCCTCCTGCACCACCACGAACTCGGCGTGAGTCAGTGCCTCGCGAATGCGGCTTTGGTGCGGCATCGATTGCGCCGGGTTGGTGCAGGCAATCCACACCGCCTTGATCTCTCCCGAGCCCAGCGCATCGAACATTTCGACCGCGGTTCTTCCCGGGCGCTCCGGCACCGCCTCCACGCCCCAGAAGCGCGCGATCCAGGCGCGATCGGCGGCATCGGCAAGGCTGCGATGCGCGCTCATGAGGTTCGCCATGGCGCCCACTTCGCGTCCGCCCATGGCGTTCGGCTGGCCGGTGAGCGAGAGCGGTCCGGCGCCGGGACGCCCGATCTGTCCCGTGGCCAGGTGCAGGTGAATCAGCGCGGCGCTGTTGTGCGTGCCGTGCGTGGACTGGTTCAGGCCCTGGCACCACATCGACAGCGCCGCTTTCGCCTGGCCGAACCAGCGCGCCGCCGTCACGATGGCGTCCGCGGGCAGCCCGCAGATCTGGCTGGCGGTGACCGGCGTCGTCTCCCGCACGGCATCGCGCAGGACGTCGAAGCCCTCGGTGTGCGCGCGCACGAACGCCCAATCGATGAGCCCCTCCCACAGCAGAACGTGCAGCATCGCGTTCAGCAAGACGAGATCGGTACCGGGCAGGATCGGCAGGTGCAAGTCCGCACCCTGCGCGGTATCGGTACGACGCGGATCGACCACGATCAGCCGCAGCGCCGGATTGCGTGCCTTGGCTTGCTCCAGGCGCTGGAACAGCACCGGATGCGCGAACGCGGGATTCGCACCCCAGACGAGCACGCAATCGGCGTGGTCGATATCCTCGTAGCATGCCGGCTGCGCGTCCGCGCCCAGCGTCAGCTTGTAGCCCGCCACGGCCGAAGACATGCACAGGCGCGAATTGCTGTCGAGGTTGTTGGTTCCGATCAGTCCCTTGGCGAGCTTGTTGAAGACGTAGTAGTCCTCGGTCAGGAACTGGCCGGAGACATAGAAGGCCACTGCGTCGGGACCGTGCGCCGCGATGATGCGACCGAAGGTCGCGGCGGCCGTATCGAGCGCGGCATCCCAGCCAACGCGGGCACGGGGCTCGGAGCGATTGCGGCGCAGTTGCGGATACAGCGCCCGTCCCTGCCGCGTTGCCGTCAAGTGCAGGGTCGCGCCCTTGCTGCACAGCATGCCGTGGTTGGCCGGATGATCGGGATCGCCGCGCACGCCGTGAATGCGGCTGCCGTCATGCTCGATGACAAGCCCGCAGCCGACGCCGCAATAGCAGCAGGTAGAGCGTGTCTCGACCATCGCCAGCCGATCAGATCCTGGCCGCGCTGAGATGCGGCGCCCCCCAGGTCGTGCGCCAGCGCTGCTTGACCCCACTCAATGCGAGCAAGGCCAGCACAGCCAGGGCAGCGAACGTCACCAACCCCGCCTGATAGCTGCCGGTGAACTGCCTGGAGTAGCCGAGGGAGGAGGCGAGGTAGAAGCCGCCGACGCCGCCCGCCATGCCGACCATGCCGGTCATGACGCCGATCTCCTGGCGAAAGCGCTGTGGCACCAGTTGGAAGATCGCGCCGTTGCCCATGCCCAGTGCCAGCATCGCGATCACGAACACCGCCAGCGCGGCCCAGGCATGCGCCAGCCCGATGCTCACCAGCGCGAGCGCCGCCGCGGCCAGCACGTACATCACCGACAAGGTGCGCACGCCGCCTATCCCGTCGGCGACCATCCCGCCGATCGGTCGCACCAGCGAGCCCGCGAACACGCACGCGGCGGTAAAGAAGCCGGCCGTGGTCGCATCCAGACCGTATTGCGAATTGAAGTAGATGGTGAGCGAGGAGGCGAGGCCGACGAAGCCGCCGAACGTGATCGAGTACAGAAACATGAACCACCAGGCGTCGATTTCCTTCAACACGCGGAAATATTCGGGGAGCCGCTTGGCCGGCGGACAGTCTGGCGCGTCGCGCGCGAGCACGAGATAGAGCACGAACACGAGCGCCAGCGGGATCGCGGCCAGGCCGAACACGTTGCGCCAGCCGAATGCCGCCGCGAGCGCGGGAGCGAACAGCGCCGCCAGCACCGTGCCGGAGTTGCCGGCGCCCGCAATGCCGAGCGCCGTTCCCTGGTGCTCGGCGCGATACCAGCGCGAAGCAAGCGGCAGCGCCGCGGCGAAAGAAGCGCCGGCGACCCCGAGGAATACGCCGAGCAGCAGCACGCCGTGGTAGCTTTGCACGCCGAAATGCCACGCCCACAGAAGCGCGACCAGCACGATCGCCTGGCCGATCGCGCCGGCGAGCTTGGGCTTGAAGTGATCGACCATGAGGCCCATGACGATGCGCAGCAACGCACCGGCGAGCACGGGTGTGGCGACCATCAAGCCCTTTTGCGCATGGCTCAAGTGCAGCTCTGCGGCGATCTGGACGCCGAGCGGGCCCAGCATCACCCAGACCATGAACGCGAGGTCGAAGTAGAGGAATGCGGCGATCAGCGTGGGCAGATGTCCGGCCCGCAGGAACGACTCGCGGTTCATGCGCGTTTCCCCCGTGCGCCATTCACACGCCGTTCGCATCCAAGGCAAGCGGACGCGCACGCACGCACGCCGCGCGCCAAATCACAACGCAAGCAGCACATCGCCGTTCTCCACCTTGACGGAATACGAATGCGTGCAACCCTGGTCCGGCGCGACCGCGTCGCCGCTGGCCAGGTCGATCCTCCAGCCGTGCAGCGGGCAGGTCACGCTGCGCCCGTGCACGATGCCTTGCGACAGCGGGCCGCCCTTGTGCGGGCACCGGTCGTTAAGGGCGAACACTTCGTCGTTCGCGTTGCGGAACACGCAGATATCGCCGAACGGATCGCGCACGACACGCGCACCGAGCACCGGAATCTCGTCCAGCGTGCAGATGCGTATCCATTCAGCCACGGGCCGTCTCCTCGCGCCGTTCGGACCCAAGCGCAAGCGGCTCGAATTCCCGGCGCAGCGTCGCCGGCCTGTCGTCGGAGCGCTCGTTGCCGGCGCGCTGCGCCCACGGATCGACATGGTTCTGGAGCGCGAACTGCAGTCGCTGCGCCAGCGCAGCCCGGTTGGCGGCATCGGCCACGACCTGTTTCTTGACGTACTCCAGCCCCACGCGCGCAACGAAGTGCACCGTGCGCTCGAGGTAGTAGCCTTCTTCGCGGTAGAGCTGCAGGAAGGCCGCCGTGTGTTCGAGCACTTCCTCGCGCGTGGCGACCTTGCACAGGAACTGCGCCACCTCGGTCTTGATGCCGCCGTTGCCCGCGACGTAGATCTCCCAGGCACCTTCGAGCCCGATGACGCCGACATCCTTGATGCCCGACTCGGCGCAGTTGCGCGGGCAGCCGGAGACCGCGAGCTTCACCTTGTGGGGCGCCCACATGCCGAAGAGCATGCGCTCGATCTCGGCCCCCATGCTCATCGACGACTGGGTGCCGAAGCGGCAATGCTCGGCGCCGACGCAGGTCTTGACCGTGCGCAGCGACTTGCCGTAGGCATGACCCGATACGAGCCCGGCCTGACCGAGCTCCGCCCAGACCTTCGGCAAGTCCGCCTTGCGCACGCCCAGGAGGTCGATGCGCTGGCCGCCGGTGACCTTGACCGTCGGCACGGCATACTTCTCGGCCACGTCGGCGATCGCGCGCAGCTCCTGCGGCGTGGTGACGCCGCCCCACATGCGCGGCACCACCGAGAACGTGCCGTCCTTCTGGATGTTGGCGTGCGCGCGCTCGTTGATGAAGCGGCTTTGCGGATCGTCGCGCGCCTCGTGCGGCCAGGTGGCGATCAGGTAATAGTTGAGCGCCGGGCGGCAGGTGGCGCAGCCGTTCGGCGTGCGCCACTCCAGCGCGCGCGTGACGGTCGGAATGTCGAGCCACTTGTTCTCGCGGATCGCACGTCGCAGCGCGCCGTGCGACAGATCGGTGCAGCCGCACACCGCCTTGTCCTTGCCCTCCGCGGGCTGGTAGGCGCCGCCGATGGTCGAGGCGAGCAACTGCTCGACCAGGCCCGTGCACGATCCGCAGGAGCTGGATGCCTTGGTGTGCTTGCGCACGTCCTCGAGCGTGAACAGGCCCTTTTCCTTGATCGCCTTGACAATGGTGCCCTTGCACACGCCGTTGCAGCCGCAGATCTGCTCGTGATCGGGCATGGCTGCGGCGCGGCTCTCGCCCTGGTGGCCGGCATCACCCAGGTTGGTCTGGCCGAACATGAGGTGGTCGCGGATCTCGTGCACGTTCTGCCGGTCGCGCATGAGCTGCAGATACCAGGAGCTGTCCACGGTATCGCCGTACAGAACGCCGCCGATGATGCGGTCGTCCTTCAGCATCAGCTTCTTGTACACGCCGCCGGACGGATCGTTGAGCGTGATCTCGTCGATGCCCTCGCCGCCCGTGAAATCGCCCGCGGAGAACACGTCGATGCCGGTGACCTTGAGCTTGGTGGATACGAACGAGCCCGAGTAACGGCCGATGCCGAAGTAGGCGAGATGCGTGGCGCAGACTTTCGCCTGCTCGAACAGCGGCGCCACCAGTCCGTAGGCAGTGCCGCGGTGCTCGGCGCATTCCCCCACGGCGTAGATGCGCGGATCGAAGGTCTGCATCGTGTCGCTCACCACCACGCCGCGGTTGCAGTGCAAACCCGCCGCCCGGGCGAGCTCGGCGTTCGGGCGGATACCAGCCGCCATCACCACCAGGTCGGCCGCGATCGAGCCGCCGTCGGCGAACTGAACCGCACCGACCCGACCGGCGGCATTGGCCACGATTGCGCTGGTCTGCCTCTCGAGCAAAAAGCGCAGGCCCTTCGACTCCAGCGAGCGTTGCAGCATGCCGGCGGCGACGCGATCGAGCTGCCGCTCCATGATCCACGGCATGAGATGCACGACGGTCACATCCATACCGCGCAGCGCCAGGCCGTTGGCCGCCTCCAGCCCGAGCAATCCGGCGCCGATGACGACGGCCTGCTTGTGACGGCCGGCCGCCTCGATCATCGCTTCGGTATCGGCGATGTCGCGATAGCTGATGACCCCGGGCAGATCCTTTCCCGGCACCGGGAGAATGAACGGGTCGGAGCCGCTTGCCAGCAACAGCCGGTCGTACTCGGCCTGTGTGCCGTCCTCGGCGATCACCTTGCGGGCGATGCGGTCGATGCGCGCGATCCGCTTGCCGGCGTGCAGGGTAATGCCGTTGTCGCGGTACCAATCGAGATCGTTCAGGATGATGTCCTGCACCGTCATCTCCCCGGCGAGCACCGGCGAGAGCAGGATGCGGTTGTAGTTCGGATGCGGCTCCGAGCCGAACACCGTGATGGCATACAAGTCGGGCGCGATCTTCAACAGCTCCTCGAGCGTGCGGCAGCCCGCCATGCCGTTGCCGACCATCACCAGGTTTGCGCGTTTCATGCCTGCGTTGCCTCCCTTGCCTGTGTTCCACTGCGGCGCGCGAACGTCGCTGGAGCGTCCATGCGCGCGTCGGCGAGTGACACGACTTCGCCGACGACGATTACGACCGGCGCGGCGAGCGCTGCTTGCGCGACCGCGCGCGCGATATCGGACAGCGGCGCGATGACGTGGCGCTCGCCCGGCAGCGTGCCCTGCGCAATCGCGGCAGCCGGCGTTGCCCCGCTCAAACCGCCTGCCATGAGGGCACGCGCAATGTCCGCCAGCCGCTGCAGGCCCATATAGATGACGAGTGTGGTGCGGCTTTGCGCCAGTGCGCGCCAGTCGGGCTCCGCAATGCCGCTGGCATGACCGGTGACGAAGGTGACGCCGTGTGCGATTCCGCGCTGGGTGACCGGGATGCCGAGCGCGGCCGGCACGGCGATGCCGGCGGTCAGGCCCGGGACGATCTCGACTGCGATGCCATGGCGGCGCAGGAAGGCGGCTTCCTCGCCGCCGCGGCCGAACACGAAGGCATCGCCGCCCTTGAGACGCGCCACTATCCGTCCCTGCCGGGCATAGCGCACCATGAGCCGCTGGATGAAAGCCTGCGGGGTGCTGCGGCAGCCGCCGCGCTTGCCAACATGGACGATGCGTGCCTGCGCGGCGCAGTGATCGAGCACGCTGCGATCGACCAGCGCGTCGACCAGCACGACTTCCGCCGTCGCGAGCACACGGGCCGCGCGCAACGTGAGCAGGTCGGCCGCGCCCGGCCCCGCTCCGATCAGGTACACCTTGCCTTGGCTGGATATCGCTTCGCGCATCGCAAATGAAGGCGTCCATGGCGGCGATAGGTCCGCACACATGGACGCCGTTGTCCCCGTTTACCGCAACCGGCCCACCGGTCGCGCTTCGATCAAGCGGCGTCGGTTGCTGCTGAGCAACCGACGTGCCATGTTGCACGCGCGTCGCTAGGGCCTTGGCATCACAGGATTTTTAACGGTTTCGGCGAGCGCGCGACGCACCCACGGAAACCTTTCGCCGCACTGCAGCAGTGCATCGCGCAGAAGCTGTGCACCGTACCGGACGCTGCGTGGACGTATTGCGACAAGAAGGCGGCGCCGAGGAGGCACCGCCTGAGAGGTCAGATCACCCGAAAATTCCTGAACTGCCACGGGTCGGTGGCATCCAGCTCCTCGGGAAACAGCGTGCCGCGGGCTTGCAGCGGATTCCAGTCGGTATACACACCGACCAGGTTACCGAGATACGGCCGGGCGACTTCGAGCACGCGCTCGAAGTCGATGTCGTCCGGATCGACCACGCCGGCATTCGGGTTCTCGCACGCCCATACAATCGCGCCGAGCACTCCGGCAGCCACCTGCAGCGTGGTCGCGTTGTTGTACGGCGCGAGCTTGCGTGCTTCCCCGACGCTCAATTGCGAGCCGAACCAGTAGCCGCCGCGCTCGTGCCCCATCAGCAGGACGCCGAGCTCGTCGATGCCGCCCTGGATGTCGTCCATGAGCACGCGATAGCGCGATTGCGGCTGGTAGTTGCGCCCGCAAAACTCATGGATCGAAAGCACCGCGCCATCGCACGGGTGGTAGGCGTAATGGGCCGTGGGACGGAAGCGCACCCGATCCCCATCCTTCACGGTGAAGTAGTCTGCGATCGAGATCGATTCGCTGTGCGTGATGAGAAAGCCGTGGAAGGGGCCGTTGAGCGGCGTCCAGCTGCGCACGCGCACCGAGACGCCGGGGCGATTCAGATAGATCGCGCAGCGCCGGCCGAAGTCGTACTCGCTGCCATCTTGAGGAAAATGGCGCTCGTGCGAGCCCCAACCGAGCTCGGCTGGCTGCGCGCCTTCGCCGACGAAGCCATCCACCGACCAGGTGTTGACGAACTCGTCCGGGCGCTTTTGTGGGATCGCGAACTGCGTGTCGCGTTCGGCGACGTGCACGACCTTCATGCCGATGCGCTCGGCGAACAGCGCCCACTGGCTGCGCGAGGTCGGCACAGCGACATCCAGCCCACGGTCGCGCGCCAGATCGAGCAGCGCCTGCTTGACGAAGTGCGACACCAACCCGGGATTCGCGCCGTGTGTCACGATCGCGGTCGAGCGCTTGCCGTGCTTCTCGTTCAAGGCGAGCGCCTTTTCGCGCAGCGCGTAGTTGGTGCGCCACGCTGCCGGTACGCTCTGATCGGTGTAGCCGCCCAGCCAGGGCTCGATGCAGGTGTCGAGATAGGCAATGCCGCGCTCGAGGCTGTAATCGATCAGGTCCACGCTGCCTACGTCGACCGAAACGTTGAGCAGAAAGTCTCCAGGCTCGAGGACACGATCGAGCACCGTGCGCCAGTTCGCCTGGGTCAGCGGTTCGACGCGGTACGGAATTCCGTACTCTGCAGCTTCGGCTGCACCCCGCTCGTCGGCGTTGATGATGAGGACACCGTCCTTGCGAATGTCCAAGTGGCGCAGCAGCAACGGCAACGTGCCCTGACCCACCGAACCGAAACCGACGAACACCAATTTCCCCGGAAGCCGGGCATGCTTCGTTTCCTCGATCATTTCTCGATAGAGCCTCCATGAATGCAGCGCCTGCTCGACAGCCGAGCAAACCGGGCGAGTGTAGCAATATCGTTTCTGCATCGCAAAAAGCAAGTCCGAAGCGGCATGAGGCGTCTTGCTATCATTGCAGTCGAGCGTCGTGCGTGCGCCGGTGCAGAGGAGCAGAGCCATGAATACCGCAGTGCCCGAGATCCCGGCGAAGGACATCGTTGCCCGCCTGGTGGCGCGCGCACGCGCGGCGCAGCGCATCGCGGCAAGCTACGATCAGTCCCGGATCGACGAGCTGGTGCTCGCCGCCGGCTGGGCGATCATGGCACCGGAGCGCAATCGCATACTGGCCGAGCTCGCCGTACGCGACACTGGGCTGGGGCGCGTCCAGGACAAGCTCGACAAGAATCATCGCAAGACCCTCGGCTTGCTGCGCGATCTGCGCGGTGCAAAATCGGTCGGCGTGGTGGCCATATATCCCGAGAAGGGCATCGTCGAGATCGCACGCCCGGTCGGCGTCGTCGCCGCGGTCGTGCCTTCGACCAATCCGGGTGCCACCCCGGCCAACAACATCATCAACGCATTGAAAGGCGCCAACGCGGTCATCCTGGCGCCGTCACCCAAGGGCCATTCCACCAGTGCCAAGCTGCTCGAATTCGTTCATGCCGAGCTCGGCCGTACGGGTGCGCCGCAGGATCTGGTGCAGATGCTGCCGCAGCCGGTTTCGAAGGCGATGAGCGAAGAACTGATGAAGCAGGCCGACCTGGTCGTGGTCACCGGCTCACAGGCCAACGTGCGCGCAGCCTATTCGAGCGGGACGCCGGCGCTCGGCGTGGGCGCGGGCAACGTGGTGGTGATCGTGGACGAGAGCGCCGATCTCGCGGCGGCCGCGGCCAAGATCGCGCGTTCGAAGGTCTTCGATCACGCAACCAGTTGCTCGTCGGAGAATTCCGCCGTGCTGCTCGCACCGATTTATGCTGTGATGCTGAATGAATTCGAACGCCAGGGCGGCGCGCTTCTGAATGCCGAGGAAAAGGCAAGACTGCAGGCGGTGATGTTCCCGCATGGAAAGCTCGGCTCGGCAACGACGGCGCAATCGGTAGCGAGGATTTGCGAGCTTGCCGGGCTCACGCGGTCCGAGCTGACGCGCGCGAGCTTCCTCATGGTCGAGGAGAGCGGCACCGGACGCGAGCACCCGTTCTCGGGCGAAAAACTTTGCCCCGTTCTCACCGTGTATCGGGCGCGCGACTTCGAGCATGCGTTCGCGCTCGCGCAGTCGATCTACGACTACCAGGGCAACGGCCACTCGGTGGGCATCCACACCAGCGACGATGCGCACGTCATGAAGCTCGGCCTGGAGATGACCGTGTGCCGCGTCATCGTCAATCAGGCGCATGCGATCGCCAACGGCGGCAGCTTCGACAACGGGCTGCCGTTCTCGCTCTCGATGGGTTGCGGCACCTGGGGCGGCAACGGCTTCTCCGAGAATCTCAACTACCGGCATTTCCTGAATACGACGCGCATCGTGCGTCCGATCGCGCCGAACGAGCCGAGCGCGGAGGACGTGTTCGCCGGCTACCGCGCCAAGTACGGCCTCTGATTCGCAGCCGCGAGCGCCGCATGAGCGCCGTACGAACGATCCGCCACTACGTCGACTGGCGCGCCGAGATCCAAGGCGATCGACCCTATCTGCTTGCGCCCGAGACCGGGCTTGCGTTGACGTATGCCGGACTGCAGCGCAAGTCGCGCTCGCTCACGCACCATCTCCTCGGCCTGGGCTTGAGCAAGGGCGACAAAGTGTCGTTCATGCTGCACAACGGCTACCAGGCGGCGCGACTGCTGATCGGGGCCATGTACGGCGGATTCGTCGTACAGCCGATCAACCTGCTGTCGCAACGCTCGCAGCTCGAATACGTGTTGGCCCATGCGGACACATGCGCGGTGTTCGTGGCCGACGAGTACCGTAGCCGCCTGGACGAGGCCTTGGCCGCGATCGATCGGCCGATTCATGTCGTGCCCACCGACGTCGATGCCGAGCAGTTGTTCGACGCGGCACTTCCAGCCGAGAGCGCGCTGCCCGACATCGACGAGGACGATGCTGCGCTGCTGATGTACACCTCGGGCACGACCGGAATGCCCAAAGGTTGCCTGCTGAGCCAGCGGAACTGCGTCGCGGGCGGCGAGTTCACTTCCAGCGCGCACCGCCTGACCGAGTCCGATCGCGTGCTGTGCGCGCTCCCGCTCTACCACATCAACGGCCAGATCGTGACCGCGGTAGCACCCCTCGTGCACGGCGGTTCGATCGTCATGCCGCACCGCTTCAGCGCTTCGAGCTACTGGCGACTGGTCTCCGACTACCGCTGCAGCTGGATCAACGTCGTCCCGACCATCATCGCCTACCTGTTGAACGGCGCCGACCCGCGCGCGCGCGGACTGTCGATCGACCAGGTGCGATTCTGCCGCTCGGCCTCGGCGCCGCTGCCCCCGGAGCAGCATCGCGCGTTCGAGCGCCGCTTCGGCATCGGCATTATCGAGACCTTCGGCATGACCGAGACCGCGGCGCCGTGTTTCACCAATCCGTACCAGCCAGAGCAACGCAAGATCGGAAGCCCGGGGCGCGCCTTCGGCAACGAGGCGAAGATCGTCGATCCGGCCAGCGGCGGTCCGCTGCCACCCGGACAGGCGGGCGAAATCATGGTGCGCGGCGACAATGTCATGAAGGGTTATTACAAGGACCCGGAGAACACCGCGCGCACCTTGCACGCGGATGGCTGGATGCACAGCGGCGACCTGGCTTTCATGGACGCCGACGGCTTCGTGTTCGTCACCGGCCGCATCAAGGAGCTCATCATCAAGGGCGGCGAGAACATCGCGCCGCGCGAGATCGACGAGGTGCTGCTCGCGCACCCCGCCGTGCTCGAAGCCGCCGCGGTCGGCATTCCCGACGCGCAGTACGGTCAGGAGATCGCCGCGGCCGTGGTGTTGAAATCCGGGCTAGCGTGCGACGCAACGGAACTGAAAGCGTTCTGCGAGCGCGAGCTCGGCCGCTACAAGACGCCGAAGACGATACTCCTGCTGCAGGAATTGCCCAAGGGTCCGTCGGGCAAGGTGCAGCGGCTCAAGCTGCTGGAGTTTCTGCTCGATTCCTGAGCGGTGATCACGGAGAGGCGATAATGGAACGCTACGAAGGCGGCTGTCATTGCGGGGCCGTGCGCTACGCGATCGAATCGGAACTGAAGACCGCGACCGAGTGCAACTGCTCGATCTGCACCAAAAAGGGCGTGATCAACCATCGCGTCGCGCCCGAACGCCTGAGCATCGTGCGGGGCGATGACACGCTCGGGCTCTATCAGTTCGGCACGCATACCGCCAAGCATTGGTACTGCAAGCAGTGCGGCATGCACGTCTTCAGCAATCCGCGCCGTGCGCCGGATCAATATGCGGTCAACCTCCGCACGCTGGACGACTTCCATCGCCTGCTGCCCGGCATCGAGATCCGGCACTTCGACGGACAGCACTGGGAAGAGGCGGCGCTGCGCGGTTGAGGGAGCCTCACATAACCTGCGAGTAAAGCCGTACCGCCCCGGAATAAACCACACCACCCCGGCGCTTCGCGCCACCCCTCCTCATGAGCAGTATTAGCCCGCAGGCGGGCAGGCGCAGTTAAGAAACCTGGTTGGGTTTCTTGAGAGAGGAGGGGAATGCTTGGTCACTTCCCCTCCTGTGAAGGAGGGGCGGGACGCGCGAGCCGCGCGGACGGGGTGGTCCGCGGAAAATCAATCCGCGACGCTCACGTCGACTTTCACATCCGGCGTCGCAACTGCGACGCTGCCGTAGAGCGGTCACCTCGATTTGAAGCGTTCGATGAGATCGACCGCCTGCGGCTGCGTCACGCCGGAGAGCTGAAAGCGTAGCGTGACGGCGTTGAAGACGGTGACGTCCTGCCGCACCGGCCGGCTTCGATCCATCGTGCCTTCGATGTCGACCGCGATCGAGCTCGGTGCGAGCTGCTGCTCCTTGGCGATCACCTGCACCAGCTCCACGCCGCAGGCAGCGACGCCGGCGAGAAAAAGCTCTCCCGGATTCACCGCCTCGCCAGGGCAACCATTCTGCACCGGCCCGTCGACGACGAAATGATGATTGCGCGCGGCGCACAGCACGCGCCCGAACGTGTCGGTCG
This sequence comes from Betaproteobacteria bacterium, assembly GCA_009377585.1. NCBI lineage: Bacteria > Pseudomonadati > Pseudomonadota > Betaproteobacteria > Betaproteobacteria bacterium. Next base: position 27,740 of record WHTS01000012.1, on the reverse strand, counting down.
AGCGCGCTTGCACCGTGTAGCTTCGAATCGGGCTTTGGCTCATGGGCTCCTCTTCGCGTCAACGTACTTGCTCGCAAAAGATACGGTACGACTAGGTACGACTACGACCTGATCGCACCGGTGAAGCTGTATGACTCGACCTCTCAACGACCCTCAGGCCTTCCACACCACCAGCTCGTCGCCCTCGGGCGTGAGCTTGGTGCCGAAGCGGTCGCACAGCGACTGCAGCCGCGCGATCGCCGGCGCCTCGTCCTTCGGATGCGTGAAGAGCGTTTCGTTCGCCTCGTTGTGCCTCACGAGCCGCAGCGCCACCCGCTTGAGCACCTTGTCCTCGTAGCTGACCCGCACGGCCTCGCCGACCCAGTTGCCATGCAGGCGCCCGCCGTGACCGGTATGGAAGGAGAAGTTGCCCAGCCCATAGAACACGGGCTTTCCCTTGTACATCTCCATCGGCAGCGAGTAGTGCGGTCCGTGGCCGATGACGACATCGGCGCCCGTGTCGATCGCCGCATGCGCAATCTCGACCTGGTAGTCGAGCACCTCCTCGAACAGGCCCCAGTGGTGCGATACGGTCAGGATGTCGCAACGCGCGCGCAAGGCCGTGACGTCTTCCTTGTAGCGCGCGAGCGATTTCGGATCGGCCCAGGTGACGACCGCCGGCGGGACGCCGGGACGGTTTGCCGGCGGCAGTTCGGGACGGATCTTGTACAGCATCGGCTGATACGCGGTATGGCCTTGCAACACCGCGATGCCCGGGGAGCTCTCACCCGCCTCGTGATTGGTCGGCCAGTAGACCGAGCTGCGTTGCAGGAATCCGTAGCGCACGCCTTTGCGCTCGACCACCACGGGCGCATACGCAGCCTCACGGTTTTCTCCGGCGCCGGTGTTCGGAATGCCGAGCGCTTTCAGGGCGACGCACGACGACCGGATCGGATCGGCGCCGTAGTTGACGTTGTTGGCATTGCCGATCGCATCCATGCCGAGCAGCTTCAGCGCCTCGCCGATGCGCGGCAGCGCGAAGAAACCTTCGTCGCGCAACTCGTGCTGCGTCGCCTGATCGTACAGGCAGCACTCGAGGTTGGCGAACCGGCAGTCCGCATCCGCCACCAGCTCGCGCACCTGGCGAAACGGCACCGTGGCGTCGCTAATCTTCATCAGGTTGATGTCGCCCATCAGGGCCAGTGTGTGCTTCACGTTTCCTCCTGCCGCACGCGTTTCGATCTGCCGCATCATGCAGCAAGACGCGGGGCGGCGCCAGCCCGATTGCCTGGCGCGCAATGCTCCCCTCTCCCGCCGGGAGAGGGGTTGGGGGTGAGGGGCATCGTTCACTCTGCGAAAGTTCCAATAGAATCGCAGCGAGGAGCGCGCCATGCCCGAACTGCGTCTCGACGACGGCTGCCTGCTGCACTACACGCTCGACGACTACACCGATCCGTGGCGCGCGCCGGAATCGATCCTGCTGCTGCACGGTCTCGGTGAAAGCGGCGCGGTCTGGTTCGGCTGGGTTCCGCACCTTGCACGGCATCTGCGCATCATCAGGCCGGATATGCGCGGCTTCGGCGCGTCGACGCCCATGCCGGCCGGATTCGCGTGGAGCGTCGAGCGCCTGGTCGCCGACTTCGTCGCCCTCACGGATGCCCTCGGTTGCGCGCGCGTGCACGTGGTCGGCGCAAAGCTGGCGGGCACCGTAGCGCGGGCGCTGGCCGCCCGCCATCCCGAGCGGGTCCACACGCTCACGGTGGTCGGCTCCCCCCCGCCGTTGTGGCCCGGGCGAGCCGAACGGTTGCCTGCGCTGATCGCCGAGCTACGCTGGCTCGGCGTGGCGCAGTGGGCGCGTCACAGCATGGGCAGCCGGCTGGGCGAACGCTTTCCCGCCGCGGGCATCGCCTGGTGGGCCGAGCTCATGGGCCGCACAGACCTGGAAAGCCAGATCGGCTTCATGTCGCATATCGAGACGGCCGACATCCGCGCCGATCTGCCGAATATCCGCTGCCCGACCCTGGTGATCACCTCCGAGGGCAGCGGCGTCGCGTCGGTGGAGGAGACCCGCGCCTGGCAGCGGCAGATCGCCGGCTCGGAGCTTCTCGTTCTCCCAGGCAGCTCGTATCACGTCGCGGCGAGCGATTCCGACCTGTGCGCCCGCGAGACGCTGGCCTTCATCGAGCGCCATGCCGGCAGACCGGCAGCATGAGCCGGTCGCGGCATGAGCCTTTTCCCCGTCGCTGGAACGGTGCATACTTTCTGCGAATCGAATTTCCGCTTGCGCGGGAGGTCGCTTCCGCCGGAGCCGGAGTGACGGCAATGCCGGTGAGCGGGTTGCGAATCGAACGAACGACAAAGGGGCTGAAATGGAACTGAGATCGCGACGCCACATGGCGCCCGATTTGTCCGGTGCGATCGAGCTTTGCTACACCAACGGCTGGACCGACGGGTTGCCCGTGATACCGCCCACGCCCGATCGCGTCGAAGCCATGCTCAACGCCGCGGGCATGGCGCCCGATCACCAGCTCGCATTCATCGAGAACCGGCAGGTGTCGGTGACCGCCGAGAAGGTTGCGATCAATGCGGTCATGGCCGGGTGCAAGGCGGATTACATGCCGGTGGTTGCCGCCGCCATCGAAGCGCTCGCCGATCCGCTCTACGGCTATCACGGGCCCGCCACCAGCACCGGCGGCTCGGCCGTATTCATGGTCGTGAACGGCCCGATCGCGCGCGAGCTCGACATCAATTGCGGCGACAACCTGTTCGGACCGGGCTGGCGCGCCAACGCGACCATAGGCCGCGCGGTGCGGCTGGTCATGCGCAACGTCATCGGCACGCTTCCGGGCGAGCTCGACCGCAGCAGCCTGGGGCACGGCGGCAAATACAGCTATTGCATCGCCGAAAACGAAGCGGAGAGTCCCTGGCCGCCCTTTCATACCACGCGCGGATTTCGCGCCGACCAGAACGCAGTCACCGTCTTCGCCGCGCTCGCACCGCACCAGATTTCCAACCAGCTGAGTGCCACGGCCGAAGGCGTACTCGAAACCATGTGCGCGCACATGCGCATGTCGGCGGGTACGGCGCGCCAGCCGCAATACGCAATGGTGTTCGCCGGCGAGCATTCCGCAACCATCAAGAAGTCCGGCTGGACGCGCGAACAAGTGCAGCAATACGCGTTCGAGCATTCGCAGACCTCGGTGGCGGAGCAGAAGCGCGCACACGTCAAGCCGGATGACGTCACCGCCGAAGACGAACGCACTCTGGTGCCGCTGGTGCAGGAGCCGTCCGACTTTCTGGTCATTTCCGCCGGAGGCCGCGCCGGCGTGCAGTCGTGCTACATCCCGGGTTGGGGCGGCAAGAACGGTTCACAAAGCGTCAGCAAGGAGATCCGCCGGCCCTAAAGCCTTGGGGCCGGCAACTCACACGAAAGGAGCCGATATGGCAGTGCAGATTCTGGATCCCACCACCGAAGTGAGCAACCGGCGCATCAACTACGCGGCCCGGCCGGAATCCCTGGCCGGATTGCGCATCGGGTTGATCGACAACACCAAGCACAACTCCGATCAGTTGCTGCTGCGCATCGCCGACATCCTGGAAAAGGAGCATGGCGCCAAGACCCATCTCATCCGGCGCAAGAAGAGCTCGGGCTCTGCGCCCCACACCGAAATCGTCGAGGAGTACAAGGCCGGCTGCGACATCGTCATAGCCGGCGTCGGCGATTGAGGGTCCTGCAGCTCGGGCAGTGTGCTCGACAGTATCGTATTCGAACAGCAAGGCGTACCGTCCGCGTCCATCATCACGGACGTTTTTGAAAAGACCGGAAAGGCGATGGCCCGCACCTGGGGCTTGCCGGATTTCCGTTTCGTCATGATGCCGCACCCGATTGCCAACCTGACTCCGGAGCAGCTCGATCAACGCGCTCGGGAGATCGCACCGCAGGTGATCGACCTGCTGCGCGAAGGGCAGGAGCAGAACTGAGCGGCAGCCCCGCGGCGCGAGTCGCGGGGCTCGCTTCCTTCTAGCGGATAAAGCGCTTCACGTAGTCGGCGCCGAGGCCGACCGATTCGAAGTGCTTGCGCGCTGCGGCGACCCTGTCGAACACGTCGGTTGAGCCGACGGTTCGGCCCTCCTCGTCGCAGTACAGCAGCGCACCGGTGTTGTGGAAAAGGGTAATCATCGAGTCGCCTTCGTCGACGACCAGCGTGTGCACATCACCCGGCGGTTCGAACAAATAGCTTCCAGCCGTTGCAATCCAATCGCGCTCGAGATAGCGCCAGCGACCTTCGAGAACGAAGCCGTGGACGGGCGCAGGATGGCGATGGCGCGACACGACGCCCGCCTGTGTGATCTTCACCAGGTGCACCCAATACCCTTGGCTCACGTTCAGGCACAGCGGCCTGGACCAGCGGCCGGGGCCGTTTGGCACCCACAGCCGCTCGTCCTTCGGCTCACGTCCATCCTTCCAGAAAATCTCGTCCAGCATGTCCTGCGGAACAAGCGGAGAATAGCGCGGTGCTACCGTGTCGGGCATCGATGTCTCCTGCTGACTTCTGCGTTGGACCGCTTTGCGCGACCTTGCGCATGATGTCTTCCCAGTAGGCGAACTGTCGCTTCTTGCCGCCGTCGGCGATCGACCCCGCCTTGACCTCGCGTATACCCGCGCGGATGTCGCGTTCCCCATCCAGGAAGGATTGCGCCAAGTATAGCAATCGCGCGCCGCGAACCGCACGCACGATGTCGGAGCGACATGTACACAGGCTCGTGCTGTTGATAGCATCGAAAGCCTCACACGATCATCCCCCAAGCCCACGATTTGAAAACCCTCACCCGCTTCCCCCACAAGTACACCGAAACCGAAGATTGCTGGATTCCAATGCCCGACGGGGTGCGGCTGGCCGCCAAGCTGTGGCTGCCCGATATCGTATCGACGCAGCGCGTGCCGACCATCATCGAGGTCATTCCGTATCGCAAGCGTGACATCTACGCGCCGCGCGATGCCATGCATCACCGCTACTTCGCCGGCCACGGCTATGCCACGATGCGCGTGGACATTCGCGGCTCGGGTGATTCCGACGGCATCCAGGGCGTGTTCGCCACGAGCGACGAATCCGAAGACACCGTGCAGGTGCTCGCTTGGATCGCGCAACAGCCATGGAGCGATGGCCAGGTCGGCATGTTCGGGATATCGTGGGGCGGCTTTCAGGGCATACAGACGGCGTTTCGCGCGCCGCCGCAGCTCAAGGCCGTGATCGCGCAGTCGTATGCACCCGACCGTTTTCGCTACAGTCAGGTCTATCGCGGCGGATGTTTTCTCCTGCGAGCGATCCGCTGGTCCAGCCAGGTGTTCGGCTACAAGTCGCGGCCACCCGATCCGGCGCTGGTCGGCAGCCGCTGGCGCGAAATGTGGATGGCGCGCGTGGAGAACAACACGCCGCAGATCATCTCGGCGCTGAAGCACCAGAGGTTCGACAAGTACTGGCGCAGCCGCGCGATCGACCACGCACGCATCAAGGTGCCGTTCTTCGCCGTGAGCGGCTGGGCCGACGGGGCCTACGTCGGGGCGGTGAGCGAATCGCTGAGCAAGCTCGAGGCGCCGTGCAAAGGCCTCATCGGGCCATGGGGCCATCGTTACGGGCACCTCGGCATGCCCGGGCCCGCGATCGGTTTCCTGCAGGAAGCGCTGCGCTGGTACGACCACTGGATGCGCGGCCGGGACACGGGCGTCACGCGCGATCCCAAACTCATCGCCTGGATGCCGCGCTCGGTGCCCGCCAAGAGCTTCTATGCCGAATCGCCCGGGCGCTGGGTGAGCGAAGCGCAATGGCCGAGCCCGCGCATCAGGCCACAGCGTTTTTTCATGAATGCCGGCGGCACGCTCGACGCACGCGCCGGGCGCTCGGCCAAGCTTGCGTGGAAATCGCCGCAGACGCTCGGCCTTGGCGCCGGCGAGCTCATGCCCTGGTTCCAGCACGGGCCCAGTCCGGAGCTTCCCGGCGATCAGCGCGCCGACGACGGCCAGTCGATCTGCTTCGACAGCGCGCGGCTGCGCAAGAATCTCGAGATCCTCGGCACCCCCGCAGTCACGCTCACGTTCTCGGTCGATCGGCCGGTCGCGTTCGTGTGCGTGCGCGTGTGCGATGTCGCGCCCGACGGCGCATCCACTCGCGTCACGTACCAGACCTTCAACCTCACGCATCGTGAAGGCGCCGACAAGGTGGCCCGGCTCACGCCGGGCAAGCAGTACACGGTGCGCTTCGATCTGATCGACTGCGCCTACTCGTTCGCCAAGGGCCACCGCATCCGGGTCGCGCTCTCGACCACGTATTGGCCACTCGTGTGGCCTTCGCCCGAGCCGGTAACGCTCACGCTCGTCACCGGAAAGAGCGCGCTCGAGCTGCCGATTCGGCCAGCCTCGCGCGCCGACGGCAAACTGTCGCGCTTCAAGGCGCCGGAATCCGCTGCCCCGGTCGCGCGCACGGCGCTCACGCCCGGCAGCCGCAATCGCGTCATCACGACCGATCTAGGCAAGGGTTTGACCGTGGTCGAGGTGCACGATACGAGCGGGCGCAACCGTTACGACGAGATCGATCTGATCGCGGAAGCGCGCTCGACCGAGCGTTATTGCGTGGTCGAGGACGATCCGCTGTCCGCGACCGCTAGAGTGGACTGGACGTGGGAGTTCGAGCGCGGGGACTGGCGCATCCGCACGCAGAGTCGGACGCAGGTCTCGTGCACCAAGCGGGAGTTCGTCATCCGCGGGAAGCTCGCAGCCTACGAAGGCGATGCGAACGTGTTCGAACGCGAGTTCGAGGAGCGCGTCCCGCGAACCGGCAACTGAAGCGAGAGTGTAGCCGATCCATTCTGTTCGGCATCGTTATGTACGCCATCAGCCGTATCCAAGCCAAACCCAGCGTCTGGTGTTGGGCGGTCGCGATCCGCCGGCGCGGCAAGACCTACTACAAGAGCTTCTACGATCTTCGATGCGGGGGCTCGAAGAAGGCCCTGGCCGCCGCTATCGCCTGGCGCGATCGGGTGCTCGCCCGAACCCGCACGCTCGCGAAGCGCGAATTTCATCAGCTCGTTCGCTCGTCCAATACCAGCGGCGTGCCCGGCGTGCACTTCATCCGCCCATACAATCAGCCTCAGGGTTCGTGGCAGGCGCGGCTCAAACGTCCTGACGGTAAGCAAATAACAAGGACTTTCGCGGTGTGCAAGTACGGCGAACGCGGCGCCTTCGAGCGCGCGGTGCAGGCACGCGCGGAATTTCTTGCGCTCGTCGACGACCAGCCTTACGTCTATCACCCCACCGCCAAGAAGTTCGCGGCGCGAGCAGGCATGATTACGCCGCCTGATACAACACCGCCCGCTCACAGCAGGCAGCGCTGATACTCTATAGTTGACCCGACATGCTTGCGTCGTAGTCGAGGCTACTTTGCTTGATTCATCCGTTGCTTGCAGCTCGAGAATGAAGGCGCACTCGGCCAGGATCGCTTTAACCAGCAAAGAGCAACGCCGGCGGCAAGCGGCAAGAGATGCGTTTCGGCGATTAACGATCGAATCCGCGCCACACTCCGTCTCGTGCGGTTTCGCCGCCGACCTGGCACGCTGTCGAAAGGGTTTTGAGTACCAATCGCTCTGCGATATAGTTACTCACATTGTGAGTAGAGTCGGTCATCCTCCTCGGACACGGCCTTATGCTGAGCGCCTCGCAGCTTGCAGCAGCGCCTTCCATGAACCCCGGGGAACAGCAGTTCTTCAAGGACCTGGGCGCGCGGCTCGCCGCCGCACGCAAGTCCAGGGTCTGTCGCAGCAGGCGCTCGCCGACGAGCTCGGCATCGCCCAGCAAACGCTTGCCCCAATACGCGGTGGGACGCGCCCGCCCGCCAGTGTCGATGGTCGTGCAAATGGCGCGCACGCTCCACGTCGGTGTGGAAGAGCTCCTCGGCGAGCCCGTGCGCGCGGCCGGTAAACGCGGGCCGGCACCGAAGCTCCAGCAGCAGATGGAGCGCATCGCGCAGCTTCCCCGCGCCAAGCAGCCGCTCGTCATTCAGATGCTCGAAGACGTGCTCGCAGGCACGAGCCACTGAGACCCATGGCGGGATCGAAGCGAGCATCGGTCGCGATCGCCGTCGAGGCCATCACCAGCCGCATCCTTCTCGTACGCGCCCACAAGGTCATCCTCGATGCCGACCTCGCGTCACTCTATGGCGTTGAAACTCGACGGCTCAACGAGCAGGTGAAGCGCAACATCGAGCGCTTCCCCGAGGACTTCATGTTCCGGCTCACCCGTGCCGAGCTCGATACGCTGAACCGGTCGCAAATTGCGACCGGTTCCCAGAAGCACCGCGACCCGCGCTTCACTCCCTTCGCCTTCACCGAACATGGCGCAATCCAGGCCGCCAACGTGCTCAACAGCCCTCGCGCCATCGAGATGGGCGTCTACGTCGTGCGCGCCTTCGTGCAGATGCGCGAGGTCCTCGCCACGCACAAGGCCCTTGCTCGCAAGCTCACCGCCCTTGAGCAGCGCATCGACACCCAGGACGAGACGATCTTCGAGATCCTCGACGCGATCAAGAAGCTCATGGCCCCGCCCGAGCCCGTACCCAGGCGACGGCCGATCGGCTTCGTGCATCCGCAGGAGAAGTAAGCAGCTAAGAAGAAGGGGAGGAGTTCCATGGCGGCAGACGATGCACGCTTCAGCATCGTGTACGACGGGGAGGATGTCGCCGAAGGCGCGATTGACGCGAAGGATCTGGCACCGGCGCTGCTCGCGCTCGCCGAGCTCTTCGACGAGGCCCACGACCTGGCCTTGCCGCCCGAGGTGCAGATCCGGCTTCGCGTGCGCGCCGGCTTCGAGCAGGGTTCTTTCGAGGTCAGCCTCGAGCTCGCCACTTTCTATCAGCAGATCGTCAGTCTCTTCGGCAGCAGCGAGGCGAGCGCCTGGGCGAACCTCTTCCAGATCCTCGGGATTTCCGGTGTCCTCGGCACAGGGTTCGGCCTGTTCCAGCTCATCAAGCATGGCCGCGGTCGGAGAACCACCTCCGTCACCGTCGAGCATACCGAACGGGTGAAGATCACCTTCGAAGGCGATGCCGAACCCGTCAGCGTCGACCGGCGCGTGTGGGAGCTGTTCAAGAATCTGCGCGCCCGCAAAGCAGTCGAGCGCATCGTCGAGCCGCTCAAGAGCCGCGGCATCGACCTCTTCAAGGTCCGCCATAAGGGCAAAGACACCGTCGAGGTCACGCGCGACGACTTCCCCGCCTTCGTCGCCCCGACCGAGCACGAGGGCGAGACGATCTCCGTCACCGACACGCGCGTCACCATCGTCGCGCCTTCGTTCGAGGAAGAGAACAAGTGGCGCGTTTCCGATGGCAGCCGCACGATTTACGTCGCGATCGAGGATGAAGCCTTCATGCACGCCGTGCAGTCGGGCGAGGCGGCTTTCCGTAAGAACGACATCCTGCACGTGAAGCTACAGATCCGCCAGTGGATCGAGCTCGGCAAGCTCAAGGCCATCTACAGCATCGTGCAGGTCATTCGCCATGAGCGCGGGCCCGAGCAGGGCAAGCTCTTGGGCGACGATGACGCTGAATCGCAGCCTTGACGCAGCACTGCCTCGTCCTTCGCAAAACTCAGGCGCCCAACGAGACCACTCAGGATGCATTACGCCAGTCCATCGCCGCGATTGCCCGTTACTGGACCTTCGTCGCTACGAACCTGGTTTTATCAAGGTCCATCGGTAAAACACTCGCGACAGGATTGGCGCAACAAGCCATGCAAGAATTAACCCGATAGGCACGGCGGCCAATATCGCGAACGCCGGCGATGCGGTGAACAGATGCCGAGTAAAGATCCAATAGGCTATAACGCCCATGAGCCCGCCGAGGACCGCCCCGTAAACAAAGCTTGCGAGCAGATAGTTCCTCGGGGTCGAAATGGAACTGCAGCGCTCGCACACGTAGCTATTTTTCTCTCCGGCGATTTGAAGAGCATAGCTCGTCGCATGACCACACTTCGGGCACTTGAAGTAAACGCGTTTTCGAATCGTAACCATCGAGTCGTCCCCTGAACGACTATCGGCCAGATAAGTAGTTACACTGCATCCGGCTAAGCTCATAACACGTGTAGCTGATGGTGCATGCGCATCCGATCGCGCAGCCTAATGCCCCAGGTCCGGTCGGAGCGGCAATTGCACAGATTGGCGCGCACGAACCCACTACAGCGAGTGGACAGTCGGCGAGATTTTTCGCCATGCATGCCTGGAACGTCGTCGGAACCAGTGACGTCGAAGGCACCGAGGGCGTGGGTACTTTTGAAGGATCAGTGCTTGCCTGACCAATGGGACCATACGGCCCATCGGGTCGGTCTCGCGGGGTTCGATCACTCGGACGTTCTCTTCCTTCTCTGCTCTGGCGACCATCCGGGTCGATCCAAGTCAGCGGATTGCTTTGAACATATGCATAGGTATTGATGCCGCCCGCGAGCCCGATCGGATCGGATTGGAAATATCGGCCCAGGGTGGCAGCTGCTTACAACGTATCGGCCAGCAGCCCGAAACGCGTAGAGCATCACACCGCCGAACGCTGCGCAGCCAGCCCCAACGCCGGATGCGCGCAAGTGGCGTGTTAGCCAGCCGGGCGGAAGCGGTGCACGCGCCGGCCCCAATTCGTTTCCGCCACGTACAGATTACCGCGCGTATCGACCGCGATGCTGTGCCCATGGGTGAAATCGCCCAGCTGGTGGCCCGGCCGGCCGAAGCTCGACAGGATCTCCCCGCTCTCGCGATCGAGGATGTGCACCTGCTCGTTGCGCCCGTTCATCACGTACAGATATTTCTGTGACGCATCGCGTGAGAACGCCGTCCACCACGCGGTGCCGCGCTTGTCGGGAAGCTGCGGCGTGCCAGTGCGTACCCAGATATTGCGCTTGAAGTTGCCCTGCTTGTCGAACACCTGGACACGGTCTCCCTGGCGGTCGCCCACGTAGACCAGCCCGTCGTTGCCGATATCGACGCTGTGCACCACCTCGGCGAACGCGCCGCCCACGCCGGCTTCCATCTCTTCCGGCGTCGCCTGCCGTCCCCACTGGCGCAGGTATTTGCCGTCCTTGTCGAACACGACCACGCGGCGGTTGCCGTAGCCGTCGGCGAAGTAGACGTCGCCGTTGGCCGGATCGCAGGCGATGCCGGCCGGCTTGTTGAAGCGATCGTGCGCCGCATTGAGCCCCGGGCCTTTCTTGCCGCCGTCGGCCGTGTCGAACACCCCTTTCTGGCCGATCTGCAGCAGCAGCTTGCCGTCGTAGGTGTACTTCTGCACCATGCCGTCGCCGTTGGCGGAAACCCACACGTTGTTGTCGCGATCCACCGCGCAGCTGTGCGGCGTCGAGGGCATCACGTCCCAGTCGCCCCAGGCGTGGACGAGGTTGCCGCCCTGATCGAAGATCATCACCGGCGGTGCCTGGATGCAGGTCTCGCGTTCTTCGTCGGTGATGTTGCCGCGATTGACGATCAGGATACTGTCATTGTGATCGACGTACACGCAGGGCAGCTGGCCGGTGATCCAGCCCTCGGGCAACGGCTTGGGCCACTTCGGATCGAGCTCGAACTTCGGCGCGTCAGAACGGACAGCGGCGGGACGCGTGGCTGCGGAAGTTGCGGTAGGCGCGTTCATGTTCCCCTCCGGGCTGTAAGCATCGAATCCGCGACCGCCGCCGCAAGCCAAGAGCCACTCAGGCGGGATCGCGCCGTACGACCTGTTGGCGGCCAGTGTAGTGGAGGCGCCTGCTCGCTGCAATGGAGCAGGCGGGGTCGAAGGTGCGCGTACTGCGATCGGATCGGACTGGATATATCGGCCCACACCACCCAATCCTGGGGAGCACTCCACTCACCCACGCATCGCAATGAGTAGGTCATTCCACCCCGAGCTTCTTCGTGTCAACGTTGTCGCGCTTGCCGTCGTACTTGTAGGAGCGGATGCCGCGGCGCGGATAGTCGACCACGTCGTAGGCATGCCGGGTGCCGCCGACCAGATACACAAGATCCTCGGTCGATTCGTTCTTCATGGTGTGCGGCGCCGAACCTGCGACGAAGCCCATGAAATCGCCGACCTTGACCTCGGTCTTGCGCCCGTCAATTTCGGCGATTGCGCGCCCCGAGAGGATGTAGATCCACTCCTCGTCGTGCGAATGGGTGTGATACTCGGTCGATTCGCGCCCCGGCTCGACCCGGACCAGGTGCACGCCGAGCTGCTTCAAGCCGCAGGCGTCGCTCAAGGAACGTGTCATGCGGATCCCGTTGGCATTGAACATGTGCTGGAACTTGCGCTCCGCCATCGCGGCGATCGCTGCTGCGCTCAGCAGGGATTGCGGCTGTTCGGCCATCTCTTCCTCCATCGGTCAGGTCGGAAAACGTTGCTTCAGATCGGCAACCTGTGCTTCGGTCAGCGCACGCACGCGGCTCCCGCGCAGCAGCAGATAGAGCTGCGCGGTGGCCTCCAGCTCTTCGACCGCGTCCGCGGCAGCGGCGAGACTCGATCCGGCGACCACCGGGCCATGATTCGCGAGCAGCACGGCATGGTGCTTCGCGGCCACGCCACGCACGGCCTCGGCCAGCGCCATGTCCCCGGGCGCGTAATACGGCACCAGCGCGAGCCGTCCGATGCGCATGACATAGTACGCCGTCAGCGGCGGCAACGGATCGGCTGCGTCGATCTGTTCCAGCACCGAGACGGCGACCGAATGGACCGAATGCAGGTGCACGACTGCCCCGCTCTTGTCGCGCTCCTGGTACATCGCAAGATGCAGAAACGACTCCTTCGACGGTGCATCGCCCGCGACCAGCCTCCCGTTCCAGTCGAGCTTCGAAATGCGCGCCGGATCGAGCCGCCCGAGATTGGAGCCGGTAGGCGTCAGGAGCCAGCCGTCGTCGAGCCTGGCGCTGATGTTGCCGGTCGATCCGTGAGTGAGCCCGCGCTCGAACATCGAGCGGCCGAGCGCAGCGATTTCCTCGCGCAGTGTCGCTTCTTTCATTGCACGTTCCTTTACCGAGCCGATTGCCGCGCAAGCGGGATGCAAAACGATCGCGGGATAGCTTGGCTTCGGCCGCGCGTAAAGCAAGGCGGAGGGAAATGCGCTCCGTCTGCGACCTTGCCGGCTTCCGCCCCGCTCACGACGCCATCCCGAGCGCCTTGTCGAAGAAATCGTCCGCGCCAAAATTTCCCGACTTGAGCGCGAGCGCGATGCGCGGCTCGCCGAGGCTCATGGTCCACGGCACGCCGGGATCGATCGGCGCGCCGATGGCAAGCGCCTTCACGCCGAGCGCCTGGACGACCGCACCCGAGGTCTCGCCGCCCGCGACCACCAGCCGGCGCACGCCGAGCGCGACCAGTTCTTGCGCGAGCTGCGCGAACACTCCTTCGACCAGCGCAGCGGCCCGTTCGGCACCCAGTTGCGTCTGCACCGTCGCGACCTGGTTGGGTTCGGCGCTGGAATAAAACAACACGATCCTCCCAGCGGCGATATCGGCCCGCGCACGCTCGATGGCAGAGCCCGCGAGCGTATCCGCATCACCGCCGCTCAACGGATCGATCGCCACAGCAGGATGGTGCCTGGCCATGACAGCCACCTGGCGCCGCGTTGCTTCGGAGCAGCTTCCGGCCAGCACGGCGGCGCGACCACCCGCCGAAGGCAATAGCGCGGCGTCCTTTCGAAGCGACAGCAGCCCCTGGCGCACGAAATTCTGCGGCAGCCCGAGCGCCACGCCCGACCCGGCCGTGACCAACGGCAAATCAGCGCAAGCAGCGCCGATCGCACTCAGATCCTCGTCGCACAACGCGTCGACGATTGCGTAGTTCACCCCGTTGCCACGCAGCCGATCGAACGCGGCCCGAATACGTTCCGAGCCGCCCGCAACCTCGGGATACGCAACCAAGCCGACCTTGCGCCGGGTCTGGCGCCCGAGCACGCGCACGAGATTGGCGTCGGTCATCGGCGTGAGCGGATGATGGCGCATGGGCGAATCGGACAGCAGCATGTCGCCGACGAACAAGTGGCCCAGATAGATCGTGCGCCGGTTGGCCGGTAGCGCCGGGCAGGCGATGGTGAAGTCGGTGCCCAACGCCTGCATGAGCGCATCCGCAACCGGGCCGATGTTGCCGCAATCGGTCGAATCGAAGGTCGAGCAGTACTTGAAGTAGATCTGGCGCGCGCCGCTGCCACGCAGCCATTCCAAAGCGGCAAGCGATTGCGCGACCGCATCGGCGGCGGCGATCGTGCGTGACTTGAGCGCCACCACGACCGCGTCGGCGCCGTCGGCGATCGACCGATCCCGGGGAATTCCAATCTTCTGGACCGTGCGCATCCCGCCCGCGACCAGCATGCTCGCCAGGTCGGTCGCACCGGTGAAATCGTCGGCAATGCATCCGAGAAGCATCACATCTCCAACACGGACCCGCTTCCCCGCGAGCCGCATTCGCAGCTAGCATGATGCCATGAACACGCTCCTGATCGCCGGCTTCGGCGATATTGCGCAGCGCGCCTTGCCGCGGCTCACCGCTCGCTTCTGCGTCACTGCGCTCGTGCGCCCTGAACGCGTCCGCGAGATCCCGACCCGTCCGGGGCTCGCCATCGAACCAGGCGACCTGGACGATCCGGCGTCGCTGCGACGCTTCGCCGGCCGCGCGAGCCACGTCCTGCACTGCGCCCCGCCTGCGGGCACGGACACGACCGATCCGCGCACGGCGAACCTGCTCGCGATGCTGGCCTCCTGCGCGTTGCCGCAGCGCCTCGTGTACATCAGCACCAGCGGCGTCTACGGCGATTGCGCAGGCGCCTGGGTGGACGAGACGCGCGCGGTGAACCCGGCGACGGATCGGGCGCGCCGCCGCGTCGACGCGGAGGCGCAGATCGTGGCATTCCAACGCGCCCATGCAGTGCGCTGCGTGATCCTGCGTGCACCGGGCATCTATGCCGCGGATCGGCTTCCGCTCGAGCGCCTGCGCAAAGGCACGCCGGTGCTCCGGCCTGAGGACGACGTCTACACCAATCACATCCATGCCGACGACCTCGCAGCAATCAGCGTTACGGCGCTTACTCATCCCGGCGCGCACGGCATCTACAACGCCTGCGACGACACGCAGCTCAGCATGGGCGACTGGTTCGATCTCCTCGCCGATCGCGCCGGCCTGCCGCGCCCGCCCCGCATCGCACGCGCGCAAGCGGCGAGCCGCATCCCGGCCGCCTTGCTGTCGTTCATGAGCGAGTCGCGCCGCCTGTCGAACCGGCGCATGCGAGAAGAGCTCGGCGTGCAGCTGCGTTATCCGACGGTGTTCGACGGCTTGCCCGCAGCGATCGACGCCACCGGACCCGCGTAGTGATGTGCTATCGTTTTCCGCCCGACCGCCCGGCAGCGGCCGGTTCGCCAAGGAATGCGTCAACGATGAAGCTCGCCGCAGGTTATCGGAATGCGTCGACGACGAAGTCCGCCGCAGAATTTCGATCGCTGACACGCACCTTGTGCGTCGTATCCGTGCTCGCGCATGGCGGTTGCGCCCACGTCGGATACGACGATGCGATCGAGAGCTTGTCGCACTTCCGGCCGCTCGCGCAATCGAGCCAGGTGCGGTATGCGCCGGGCGCCGAAGCATTCGCGCGCCAGGTCGCGGCGTTGCTTCCGGCCGCAACCGCGCACGTCGAAACGATGCACTACCGGCCGTTCCGGGACGAGCCGGTGGTGTACGTGTGCGGCAACGACGCCTGCTTTCATCGCTTCGTCGATCCGCGCTGGAACTTCACCGCGGCGGTGGTGTACGACAACCGGCTGCTGCTCGCGCCGCGGCTGTTCGATCGCGAGCCGCAGCGACTCGTTCCGATCCTGCTGCATGAGCTGTCCCACCTGCACATGGGCCAGGTGCGCGGCCACTACAGCCTCGGCATCCCGGTCTGGTTCCATGAGGGACTTGCATCGTTCGTCGCGCACGGCGGCGGTGCCGATCTCGCCAGCGACGAGCAGGCCTGGGCAGCGGCCGCGAGCCAGCACTACTTCCTGCCCGACGAGCAACACCTGCCGTGGCAGAGCCGCCGCATGGCGGACGACTGGAAGCTGCCCGTCAGCGTCTTCTACCGCCAGGCGCTGCTGTTCGTGCGCTGGCTGCACCGGCGTGATCCGCAGGCGTTTCGCCGCTTACTGATCTCGCTGCAGAACGGCGCAGATTTCGACGCCGCCTTCGCCCAGGCGTACCAGGCGAATCCGGCGCGGGCCGCAGCCGCGTTCTTCGACCGCGGACCGCCCGAACCGAAGACGATTCACGCGGTGAAAGGAGAGCAGCCATGATCGTGACCACCACGCCCAGCATCGAAGGCCACCCCATTTCGCGCTATGTCGGCATCGTGACCGGCGAAGCGATCATCGGGGCGAACGTCTTCAGCGATTTCTTCGCCCGCGTTCGCGACATCGTCGGCGGCCGCGCGGGTGCGTACGAATCCAAGCTCGCCGACGCGCGTACGATTGCCATGCAGGACATGGAAGCCGCCGCCGCCGAGCTGGGCGCCAACGCGATCGTCGGCATCGACCTCGACTACGAGGTGCTCGGGGAAAGCAACGGCATGCTGATGGTCACCGTAAGCGGTACCGCGGTTATCGTGCACGGCAACCCCTGAGATCTTCGCCGGGCGGCAAGTCGGGCCGGCTCAGGCCGGCTTCGATCGACCCATCCCCATGATCCACGCCGGTATCAGTGCCACAGTGAAAATCAGCGCGCACACCAGGAAGCTGTCGCGAAAGCCGGCGGTGTAGGCCTGCGCCTGCACTACCCGGCCGAGGAAATGCAGTGCGCCCGAGACCTGCACGTCGGGCGAGACGCCTGCCTGCGCGAGCAGCGCCTGCATGTGCTGCAACAGCTCGGCGGTTGCCGTATTCGCTCCGGACTGGGTGCTCGTCAGCGCCTCGCTGTGGAACATCGTGCGCCGGTCCAGCACCACGGAAAGCGTATTGACGCCGAATGCGCCGCCGAGCTGACGGGCGAAATTGATCATACCCGCGCCCTGCGATAGCTGCTCGGCGCGCAACGGTCGGAGCGCCGCGAGATTGAGCGAGGGCTTGATCAGCGCCAGCCCGACGCGGCTCAGCACCACCAGCCAGGCGATGGTCCAGAACGGCGTGTTCGCATCGACCGCGGCGAGCCAGTACGAAGAAATGCCGAAGCACAGCAGCCCCGCGATGATGAGCACCCGCGCCGGGGTGTGGTCGGCGATGTAGCCGGCGACCGGCATGAAGGCGCCGAGAATCAGTCCGGCGGGCATCAGCAGCAGCCCCGCGTTGAGCGCCGTGTACTTCTGCACCAGCTGCACGAACAGCGGCACCAGGTAGACCGTGCCGAAGAGCCCGACCCCGAAGATGAAAGCCACCACCGCGGCAGCCGTGAACTGGCTGTTGCCGAGGACCCGCAATTCGACCAGCGGTTGCGCGACCCTGAGCTCCCAGGCGAGAAATGCCAGGCCGCACGCGATCGCGAGCGCGAACAGCGACAAGACGAAGTCGGAATCCCAGCCTTCGCGCTGGCCATTGCTCAACCCGGTCAGCAATGTGCCCAGCGCGAGCCCCAGCAACGCGAAGCCGACGAAATCGAACTCCGCCCGCTTGCCCGACTCGTCGCGCTCGGGCATGAAGAAGCTGCCGAGCAGCATCGCCGCCAACGCGACCGGAACCGCGGCGAAGAACACGTAGCGCCAGTTGAAGTGCTCGATCAGGATGCCGCCCAGCGTCGGGCCCATGGCCGGTCCGAGGATGACGCTCATGCCGAAGAAGCCCATCGCCGTGCCGCGCTGCTCGGGCGGAAAGACGCGGAACAGAACGTACATGGACAGCGGCTGCAAGATGCCTGCAACCGCGCCCTGCAGGATGCGGGCGAAGATGAGGATGTCTTCGTTCGGACTGAATCCAGCCATCAGCAGCGCGCAAACGAACAGCATCAGCGCCCCGATGAAGGTACGCCGCTCGCCGAAACTGCGCACCAGCCATGCATTGGTCAGCATGCCGACCGTCATCGCGGCCAATGCCCCGGTCGCGAGCCACTGCGCCTGGTCCTGGCCGATGCCGAACGCCCCCATGATGTCGGGAATCGCCACGTTGACGATGGTGGTCGTGAGCACGGCGGACACCATGCCGAGCATGGCGGTGCCGGTGGCGTACAGACGCAGCCGCGGCCCGTAGCGCGCGGCCAGGACTTCAGCGGTTTCGGACGCCAATGTCGACTTCCACCATCATGCCGGGCCGTAGCCGCACGTCGGTCTCGTCGAGCAGGATGCGCACGGGCAGGCGCTGGGTGATTTTGGTGAAATTGCCACTGGGGTTCGGGTCCGGCAGCAAGGCGAACTGGCTGGTCGCGGCCCGGCCGATTCGATGCACCGTGCCTTCGAACTCGCTATCCGGGTAGGCATCGACCCGAATTCGCGCGTTCATGCCGGGCTCGAGCAGGCCGATGTCGGTTTCCTTGATGTTCGCCTCGACCCAGATCTTGGTCGGATCGTGGAACATCAGGATGCGCTGGCCGACAGAGACGTGCTCGCCTTTGCGAACGAAGGTCATGACGATGCGGCCGTCGGTGGGGCTCACGATGATCCGGTTGGAGATGTCCACTTCCTGGCGCTTGATCTCGGCGCGGATCTCGTCGGCTTGACGCGCGAGCACCTCGATCTGACTCTCCAGCACCTGCAACTGCTTGCGGCCGCCGCCGGCGACGGCGAGCATTCCGCGCGCGGCTGCCACCTCGGCCACCGACTTGTTGTACTGCTCCTCGGTCTGCCGCAAGGCCGTGCGGGCCCGCTCCATCGCCTGCTGCGATAACCACTTCTGCGCCGTCAGGTCGCGCGCACGCTCGTAGTCGAAGCGCGCCTGCTTCAGTTGCGCTTCCAGCGATGCCACCTCGGCCTCGGCTGCCGCCAGGCGGTTGGTGTCGCTTTGCACCTTGCCGAGCGTCTCCTGATCGACCTTGCCCGATTGGGCGCGCACGACGGCCATCTGGCTCTGGATCGATTCGAGCTTGGACATGAGGACTTCGCGCTGCAGCAGCGAATCGCGCGCATCGACCCGGGCAAGCACCTGGTCCTTGGTCACGGTGTCGCCCTCGATCACGTTCATTTCCGTGAGCCAGCCCGCGGTGCGGCTGGAAATCGTGATCACTTCGCCGTCGATGCGGGCGTCGTCGGTGTAGACGTGCGTATAGCGGTAATACAGCCACTGCCCGCCCCAGACGAGCAAGGCAACGGCGGCAACGAGAACCAGGATGAGCTTGCCGCGTCCGGTGCGGCGTATCCGCGAGGATGGGGTCCTTTCAGGCGCGGACCGCGATGCCTCGCTCTGTTGCTGTTCCGCCATTGTTGTGTGCGCGTTGCCCGCTGCAGTGACCAGCAGGACGTGAGGAAGATCGGCTCGCGCGTGCCGGATTCATTCGAAAGATGAGTGGATTATGCGGCGTGCGCGGCAACCCGGGCAAGCGGCAGCGACGATTTGTCGGCTTGCCGGATCGTATCGTGGACTCGGGCACGAGGGGTGCGGCTTGCCACAGGCCGTACGCTGCGTCACGAATCGGCCGACGCGACGCTTTGGCGAGCGAGGCAACAGCCCATTGGCATGCGAAGCCACGAGCCGTCGAATGCTGTTGCACGAAGTAGCCCCTGCAATCCGATACGGACGCAACGAGCGCAAACGTGCACCGCCTTTCGACAAGGTAGACTCGTCCCCCGAACAACAAAGCGAGTCCCCGCCATGCGCCTCGTCCGTTCCCATGTGGTCGTCTACGAGCTGCCCTATCCCCGTCCCGTGCGCTGGAAGGATACGGTGGAGGACAGCGGGCTTTTCATGCTTCTTCGACTTGTCACCGACGCAGGACTCGAAGGCGTTGCAGAAGGTCCCATCAAGCCGACGTGGACCGGAACCACGCCGCGCGTGCTCGCAGCGGCGCTCGAGGACCTGCTGCTGCCGGCGCTGGAGGACGTCGATCTCTCCGAGCCGGCCGCGGTCCGCAGCCGGCTCGACCGCTTTCCCGAGAACACGCTCGCCCAGGGACTCATCGACAACGCCTGCTGGGACCTGCGCGCGCAAGCCAAGGGCGCTCCGTTGTGGCGGCTGTGGGGCGGCGTGCGCGAGGTCGCGCTCTCGTGGACCGTTACGCGCGACGCCCCAAGGTCATGGCGCAGGAAGCGGCCGACATGGTGACTCGCTTCGGCTTTCGCACTTTGAAGATCAAGGGCGGACAAGGATTCGAGATCGATGCGCGCGCCTTGCAGGAGATCCGCGCGGCGGTCGGTGCGTCGGTTGCGCTCTATGTCGACGCCAATAGCGCCTATCGGCAGGATGAAGCGCCCGCGTATCTGCGGTTGTTGGCCGAAGCGGGTGCCACGCACGCCGAGGATCCGTGCGATTTACGCCCCGACGCCTGGTTCGAAAAAACCCAGGCCGAAAGTTCCGTGCCTCTGGTGGTCGATTCGCGTTGCCAGACGCTCGCCGACGCGCGGCTCTTCCTCGAGCGCGGGGCGCGCGCCATCGGCATCAAGCCCACGCGAGTCGGCGCCAGCAGCGCGCTGGAAACCGCGCGCGCCTGCGACCAGGGCAACGTGCGTGTCAACGTCGGCCTGCATGCCGAAAGTGCGCTGGGCTCGCTCGCCGCCTCGCACGTGGCCGCGGCCTTTCCGCGTCACGCCGATACGTTGCCGGCGGAAACGAGCTACTACCTCGCGTATGCCGATCAGATTCTGCACGAGCCGCCGCGCATTCGCGATGGGATGCTGAGCCTGGAGGACAAGCCCGGATTCGCCGCGATGATCGATCGCGACCGGCTCGCCCGCTACACGATCTAGCGATGACAAGGCTCCCATCCAGCCGTTGCGCGCCAAATATCGAACGTTCCGTCGCTTCCCGGAGGTCCGTCATGCACGCCCAGCTTCGTTCCCTCTTGCTCTCGTGTTCGTTCGTCGGTGCTGGCATGCTGGTCGCCGGCTGCGAGACCAATCCGGTCACCGGCCGCTCGCAAGTGATGCTCGTCTCGGAAGAACAAGCGCAATCGGCGTCGGCGCAGGCTTATGCCAAGACGGTGTCGCAGGCGCGCAGCCAGCGCAAGCTCGATACCAACAGCGCCAGCGCCGCGCGCGTGCAGAGAATCACCAGCCGGCTCGTGGCCCAGGCCGAAAAGATCATTCCGGCGAGCGCCGATTGGCAATGGCAAGTGCACGTGATCGAAGATTCCAGCGTCAACGCCTGGTGCATGCCGGGCGGCAAGATGGCCGTGTACACGGGTCTCATTCAGAAAATCAATCCCACCGATGACGAGCTGGCGCAGGTGATGGCGCACGAGATCTCGCATGCGTTGCTGCAACACGGGCGCGAACGGATGTCGCGCGCCGTCGCGACCAATGCCGCCCTCACCCTGGGATCGATTGCGACCGGCGTGAATTTGAGCGGCCTGGAGAACGTGGCGATGGTGGCGCTCGAGCTGCCGAACAGCCGCACCGGAGAAACCGAAGCAGACCGGCTGGGCATCGAGATCGCGGCGCGGGCAGGATACAACCCGAACGCGGCCATCTCGCTGTGGCAAAAGATGGCGAAGCTGAGCGGCGGTTCGGGCGCACCGGAGTGGCTGAGCACCCACCCCTCGGACCAAACCCGAATCGCGAACCTGCAGCAACTGGTGCCCAAGATGACGCCGCTCTATCAGGCAGCCCGCCACTGATCGGGCAACATTACGTCGCTCCTGCCACCCAGGAACCTGTCCGCCTGTCCGGCACGCATCAATAATCACCCGGTGTGATGCAGCGCGCCGCTATACTTGCGCCCGCAGCTCGAGCATAGCGCTGCAAAATCACACCAGGAGAATACGATGCATTGCAGGCCCATTCGAGATCGGGCGTTGGCGGCGCTCGCGGCGGCGATCTGCGCCAGCGCCGCTCAGGCGCAGGCGCCAGCGTATCCCACCAAACCGATCCGCATGATCATTGCGCTCGCACCCGGCGGCGGCGTGGACACGACCGGGCGCATCATCGCGCAGAAACTGGGCGAGTCGTGGGGCCAGTCGTTCGTGGCCGACAATCGGCCCGGCGCCGGCGGCACGATCGCGGCCGACGCGGTGGCGCGCGCGGCACCCGACGGCTATACGGTGCTGATGACCTCATCCGGACTCGCCATCACGCCGAGCATCATGAAGCTGCCGTACGATCCGGCCAAGGATCTGCTTCCGGTCACGATGGCGGTGGTCTCTCCCGGCGTATTGGTGACGCATCCGTCCATTCCGGTGAAAAACGTCAAGGAGCTGGTTGCCTTCGCCAAGACACGGCCCGAGCAATTGCTCTACTCCTCGTCCGGGCTGGGCTCGGCGCAGCACCTGTCGATCGAGCTGTTCAACCAGATGACCGGCCTGAAGATGACCCATATCCCCTACAAGGGTACGGCGCCGAGCATTACCGACCTCGTCGGCGGACGCGTCGCCCTCACGGTGGCGAGCGTCATATCGACCCGGCCGTTTTTCACCACCGGCAAGCTGCGCGCCCTGGCCGTGGTCGGACCGAAGCGCACGCCGGCGCTGCCCGAGTATCCGACGATTGCGGAGTCGGGTGTTCCGGGTTTCGGGGTGGAAAACTGGTATGCGCTGTTCATGCCCGGCGCGACCAACAAGGCGATCGCCACCAAGGTGCAGGCAGCGGTGACGCGGCTGGTGCACGATCCCGAAATGCGCAAGACGCTGCTCGCGCAGGGGCTGGATGCAGTGGGCAGCTCGCAGGAGCAGTTCACCAAGGACTATCACGCCGAGATCGCCAAGTGGTCCAGGGTCGTCAAGAGCGTGGGCGTACAATTGAACTAGTCTGCAACGGTTGAGCGTAAAGGCGGGCTGGAGGCTGTCATGAGCGAGCCGGACAATCGCGAATTCGCACCGAAGGTCGATCTGCAGCAGGTCGAGCAGCTGGTTGCCGCGCTGGAAGCGGATTTGGCAAAGGTGCGAAGCGGCTCCGAGGACGTTCAGGCCCTGCGCGACGAAGTCGATTCGCTCAAGCGCCTGCTCGACTCGAGCGGCCCGCCTCCGGGCCCGGTGCACGAACGGCTGCGCAGCATCCACCGGCTTATGGATACGCTGGTGGACGACGCCATCCAGGGTGCACGCTACGTGGCCGAGATCGGGCGCATGCTCGGAATGTAGCCGACGCCCGGAAAATCGCGCGCTCTAGCACCGACACGTCAATGTGTCCCCGACGCAGTCGTCCGGGACACTGTCGTCCCTTGGCGCCACCGTCCCCTGGCGCCACCGTCCCTTGGCGCCACCGTCCCCTGGCGCCACCGTCCCTTGGCGCCACCGTCCCCTGGCGCCACCGTCTCCCGGCGCACGTTTCTATTGACCGGCGTGACAAAGTGCCTCTGTCGCGCGCCGCGCTTGCTCGACATGGCTGTGGGCAACGGGTTTCCTGGCAGCGGGCGATCGGGGATGTATCCCGGCTTACACACTGTTTCACTTCTCTGGTGGCTTCGTGAGAGCGCGAAGCGTTAAATCCGATCGTGGCGCGTACGTTAATTGCAAGACGCGTGGAGTTCCAAGGAGAGAAACATGAGACGGGTTGCACGGCATCTGCTGCTGCGCCTGCTGGTCATGATCGCCAGCGCGAGCCTGGTCTTCGCTGTCGGAACTGCGTCCGCACAATCCGGCGCGGTCCGCTACGACCGGGCAACGCTCGATTCCATGCTGGCGCCGATCGCGCTCTATCCGGATGCGCTCCTCTCGCACGTGCTGATGGCCGCCACCTATCCGGAAGAAGTCGAGGACGCCGCCAACTGGCTGCGGGCGAGACCGGGCCTGAGCGGAGACGCGGCGGTGCGCACGTCCGCGGATCAGGATTGGGATCCGAGCGTGCGCTCGCTGCTCGCCTTCCCGATGGTGCTCGAAACGATGGCGGGCCATCTGCGCTGGACCGGGGATCTCGGCAACGCATTTCTGCACCAGCGCGCGGAGGTGATGGATACGGTGCAGGCCTTGCGCCGCAGGGCTTATGAGGCAGGAACATTGCGCTCCAACGAAGCCGTGCAAATCGTGGTCACGGCCGCCGGCATCGTCATCGAGCAAGCCTCGCCCGAGACCGCCTACGTCCCCCACTACGACCCGCGCGTCGCTTACGGCGGCTGGTGGTGGCCATCGCGTCCGCCCATGCACTGGCCGCGCTGGCATGGCTATGTCGACCCGTTGCCGCGGGGCCACTACCTCACCTGGGGCCCGGGGATTCATATCGGTAGCGGCTTCTTCTTCGGCGGGTTCGCGTGGCCGCGGCACGAAGTGCGGGTGGTCCACGTTCATTCCCATTACTACCCGCGCCACTCGAACTCGGTGGTGGTGCATCGGGAGGCTCGGCCCGGAGTATGGCGGCACGACGACCGGCGGCGGCGCAGGGAC
Organism: Betaproteobacteria bacterium; assembly: GCA_009377585.1. Classification (NCBI taxonomy): domain Bacteria; kingdom Pseudomonadati; phylum Pseudomonadota; class Betaproteobacteria; species Betaproteobacteria bacterium. The sequence goes on along the minus strand of WHTS01000012.1, from coordinate 3,342 downwards.
CGGGATGGGGACCACCACGACCGTCGCGACTGGCGGCACGATAACGACAGGCGCGGCCCCGCGGCCACGCGCTCGGTGATCGAGTCGCGCGAAGCGCGGCGGGACGATCTGCGCGACCGGCGCGGGCCGGATCGCAATGGCGACGGTGTGCCGGATCGTGCGAGGCGAACCGACCGGAACAATGACGGCGTGCCGGATCGTGCACGGCGAACCGACCGCGACAACGACGGTGTGCCGGATCGTGCGAGGCGAACCGACCGGAACAATGACGGTGTGCCGGATCGTGCACGGCGCCCGGATCGGGATGGCGACGGCAGACCCGACCGGAATCGCGGCGCAATCGACCGCGACGGCTCCGATCGCCGTCATGGAACGAGCGATGTGCGGCGCAATGACCGCTCCGACCATCGCGAGCAAGGGCGCAGCCAGCGTCCGGACCGCAACGATGCGCGTGCGCGCGCCCCCCGGGAAGCGCCGCGTGCAGCGCAACGGGTCGAACGCGGCCCGCCGCCTAACCGCAACGCGGAGCCGGAACGAGAATTCCGCCGCCCGCCGCGCGCGCGGGTGGACCCCGGTAATCGCGACTGAGAATCTAATCCAGGCAGCAATTCAGCCGATCAGGACTTGCCCGGCGTGAACACGAGGAAATACTGGTTGGGCAGGAAGTCATGCTCCTGCGCCAGGCGATAACCCGCGCGTTCGAGCTCGCCCTTCACCTGCGCCGGCGCGACGCGTGCGCTGCGCGGCGGGCCGACCGGCGAATCCATGCGGAAATCGATGATGGCGACGCGCCCGCCCGGTTTCAACGCATCGCGCAGCCTGCGCAAATAGGCATCGCGATGCTCGACGTGATGGTAAACGTCCACGAATACCATCAGATCGACTTTCTCGGGCAAGCCCGGGTCTTGCGGCGATGCGCGCAAAGCCGTCAGGTTGCCGAGGCCCAGGTGCTTCGCACGCTCGGCAACGTGCTGCACCATCGCGGGCTCGGTATCGACTGCGTACACGCGTCCCTTCGCAACCATGTGCGCGAACCGAACCGCGAAGTAGCCGGTACCGGCGCCGATGTCTGCGATCACGGCATCGGGCTTCAACGCCAGCGCCTGAATGACGTCGTGCGGTTTCTGCCATGTATCGCGACCGGGGTCGTCGAAGATCTGCGACCACTTGTGTGCGTCGTCGAAACGGTGCTGATGCGTATGCGGCGCCTGCGCGCTGGCAGCCACGACGCCGAGCATCGCGGATACCACGCAGGCGGCCTTCAAAACCAATCGGGCAATGCGCATTTCCGTCTCCTCGGTACGGGCGGTTGTTGCTAGAACCGCCAAGTCAGCCCCGCGGTAAGCGTCTGGCTGGTCGGCTCGCCGTCGCCGACCTGCCGGATGATCCCGAAGGCCAGCTCGATGTCCGCGCGCGGCGACCATATGGCGCCCAATTCCACATAACCCATGCGGGCGCGCCGCGCGCGGTCGGGATTGGTCGTCAGGCCGAAGTCGATGGCCGCCGTCCAAGTGGGCGAGAGCGTCACGACAGGTGCGACCGACAGGCGATAGAGCGTGCGGCGATTCGTCTCTCGATTCCCGGCCAGATCATAGCCCACGCGATTGGCCGACGCGTTCGCGTGAATCGCTCCGAACGACGTCTCTCTGGAGACGATCAGAGTGGCCGCATAGCCCGTGCGCCCGTTGCCGAGACCCTGGCGTTCCGACGTCCTCGACACCCCCAATTGCAGCTCGGGATTCAGCGCGAGGCTCAGCTTTCGCGCGTTCGGCGGGCAGACTATGCATGGTGCATCGATGATAGCAGCGGGCGCGCGCGTTCGGCCTCTCGAACAATACATCGAAGCGCGAACAATCGGGGTTCGAACAATCGGGGATGACAGCGACCGCACGCGATTGCATAATCGCCGGTCGTTGCCGAGCTGTCCAACTTGCAAAGAGAACTTCCGCGCATGACCGGCAGGTACTACGCAACCCTGAATGGCGATGCCGTCCCGATGATCGGGTTTGGCACGTCGCAGCTGGGCGATTGCGCGGAAATCGTCGCCAAGGCGCTCCAAATTGGCTATCGGCATATCGATACGGCATGGAAGTACGGTTCGGAGGAAGGCGTCGGCGAAGGCGTCAAGCGCTCCGGCATCCCGCGCAACCGCCTGTTCATCACCACCAAGGTATCGCACGAGTATCTGCGAGCCGGCGATTTCGCGCGCTCGCTCGAGCAGAGCCTGTCGCGACTCGATACCGATTACGTCGACCAGCTGCTCGTGCACTGGCCGAGTACCGAGGGCATCCCGCTCGCCGAGACCATGGGCGCGCTGGCAAAGGCCAAGCGCGAAGGCAAGGCCCGCGATATCGGGGTCGCGAACTTCAACATCGCTCTGACGCGGGATGCGATGCGCTCATGCCCGGAGCCGCTCACCACGTTGCAGGCCGAATACCATCCCTATCTCGAGCAGACCAAGGTGCTTGCCTTCTGCCGCGAAGCCGGTCTGATCTTCATGACCTATTGCCCGTTGGGGCGCGGCCGACTGTTCGCGGAACCGGTGCTTGCCGACATCGCGCGCAGCCGCGGCAAGACCATCGCGCAGATTGCGCTGCGCTGGCTCGTGCAACAGGGCGATATCGTTCCCATCCCGCGTTCCGCAAACCCGGCGCACATGGCCGAAAGTTTGCAGGTCTTCGACTTTGCCCTCAGCGACGAAGAAATGGCGCGGATAGCCGCGCTCAAGCGACCCGACGGACGGATCGCCGATCCGATCGGCCGGGCGCCGGCCTGGGATTGAGGCAAGGATCGAACGGCGCGCTCGAGCGCCGAGAGCTCGAACGCCCGACCGCATTGCCGCAACCGGATTAACGCAACGACAAGGCGCTCCCTCCTCCCGGCCGGCTGCAAGCGTGACCGCCCGCGCGGCACGTGCACGTTACGGCTCGCGCGGACGCCTCGTTTCGGCGAACCGGACGATCACATAGGCGATCAGCGCGAATACGAAGAACACGAGGAGCATCCAGGCGATGCCTTGCAGCGCTTCAATGACAGTGCGGTAAAGCTCAAGAATCCAGCGCTCCGATGTGAGCTCGAGAATCCGCGCCTCCTTGTCGTGCCGCTGCGGCGTAATGTACTTCTCGATCTCGTAGATCCTTACGCCGGCCGAGACTCCGACCACCATCATGGCGAATTTCAGATAGCGCAGCCAGGCCGAGCTGATGTCGTCGGAAATGATCCGCTTCAGGATGCTATCGACCGGTCGGGCGAACATCCACATGACGATCAGCGATACGGCGAACGCGACGAGCAGCGTCACGAGAAGCAGGAGCAGGAACATAGCGTGTCCGGTGATCCTAG
>WHTS01000011.1 GCA_009377585.1 Betaproteobacteria bacterium | reverse complement strand
TCGGTCATCTCGGCGCTGCCGTTCACCTTGTAGCGCATCGATGTTTCTCTGCCTACGCCGGGCCCGACCAAGGGCCTGGGATGCTCTCAAGAAACCCAACCAGGTTTCTTAGCCGCGCCTGCCCGCCTGCGGGCTAATACTGCTCACGAGGAGGGGTGGCGCGAAGCGCCGGGGTGGTGTGGTTTTCGATCGTGGACCACCCCGTCCGCGACATCGTCGCGTCCCGCCCCTCTTTGGTAAGGAGGGATTTACAGCAGCGGGCGAGGTAGCGATGCCTTGATCGTCGCTTCGCCGCTCAACCGCGCTTGTCCGCGGCGACAGGCAAGCCGTCGCTCGGACTCCCGCGGTTGAAGAGCTTCGCGATGAACGGCCAGAGCCAGACGGCGACGGCCGCAGCCATCAGCGTGGTGGCGATGGGGCGCGTGAAGAAAATCGTCAGGTCACCCTCGGACATCTTCAGCGATTGTCGCATCGATACCTCGACGTAGCCGCCGAGCACCAGCCCGAGCGCGAGCGGTGCGAGCGGATACTCGAGTTTGTTGGCGAAATAGCCGACGAGTCCGAAGGACAGCATGATCCACAGATCGAGCATGCTGTAGTTGACGCTGTAGACACCCACCAGGCAGAAAATCGCGATCAGGGGCGCGAGCACCGTGTAGGGAATGCGCAGCAGGGCGACGAACACGGGCACGAAAGCAATGTTGAGCACCAGCAGCATCGCATTGCCGATGTACATCGAGGCGATCAGGCCCCAGACGAAGTCGGGATTCTTGGTGAAGAGCAGCGGCCCCGGCTGCAGGTTGAACAACGTGAGCACGCCGAGCATGACGGCCGTGGTGCCCGATCCCGGGATGCCGAGGGTGAGGAGTGGAATCATCGCGCCTCCGGTGGAGGCGTTGTTGGCCGCTTCCGGTGCGGCGACCCCTTCGATGATCCCGGTTCCGAACTTTTCCGGCCGCTTCGACATCTTCTTCTCGGCCGCGTAGGCGAGAAAGGTCGCGATCGTGGCCCCCGCTCCGGGCAGGATGCCGATGGCGAAGCCGATGATGCTGCCGCGCACGATCGGCATGGCGCTGTCCTTCAGATCCTGGCGCGTGATCAGCATCTCGCGCAGGCGCGTTTTCATGATCTCGATCTTCGTCGGCCGTTCGATCATCGCGAGCACCGACCCCAACCCGAACATGCCGACCGCGATCGGGAGAAATCCGACGCCGTCCATGAGCTCGAGATGGCCGGCGGTGAAGCGCGGCACGCCGCCCATTGGATCGAGCCCGATGGTGGCGATCGCCAGGCCGGTCAGGCCCATCGCGTAGCCTTTTGCCCGCGATTTGCCGGTGAGGCCGGTGATGGCCGAGAGCCCAAGCAGCATCAGCGCGAAGTACTCCGGCGGTCCGAAGCTCAGCGCGGCCTCCGCCAGGGGCGGCGCCAGCAGCGTCAGCATGACGACGCTGAAGGTGCCGGCGACGAACGATCCGATCGCGGCGATGGTGAGCGCGGGACCGGCGCGGCCCTGCTTTGCCATGACGTTGCCGTCCAGGCAGGTCATGATCGACGAGGATTCGCCGGGCACGTTCATGAGCACCGAAGTGATCGTGCCCCCGTACATGCAGCCGTAATACACGCCGCACATGAGGATCATGGCACCCGTCGGGTCCATGCCGAACGCGAGCGGGATCAGGATCGACAGCCCGGCTACGGGACCGATGCCGGGCAGCGCGCCGATCAGGGTGCCGATGGTCACACCCACCGTGACGAACAACAGGTTGATCGGGGCGAGCGCGATGGAAAAGCCGAGGCTCAGGTGATGGAGCAGATCCATGTCGTCGGGGTTCCCTTTGTTCGGCTCGGCGGCCTGCCTCTTATGCGGCGGATCGGTGCGCTCACTCGGTCAACGACAGCACGCCCATGGGCAGCGGTACGCCGAGCCATACCACGAACACCAGGTGGAGCACGACGGCGGCAACGATCGGCACGCCGATGAGCTTCGGCCACGCGCGCACCCCGAGCGAGAACATGAGGCAGGCGATGAAAAGCGACGCGGTCAGCACGAAGCCAAGCGGCTCGAGCACGTACAGGGCCGCCGCGAGACTGCCGAGCATGACCGCGATCTGGATCCAGCCGGGACGCTGCGGCCACTCGATGCGCTCGGCATGGACGAGGGCAGGACGAAATGCCTTCGCCGTGAGGATCACGCCCGTGGTCACGATGCCGATTCCCAGCCACAGGGGAAGGAAACCGGGCCCCGGCACATTCTCCACGGTGTATTCGAGCAGGTTGGCATAAAACAGCAGCAGGAGACCGGTTCCGAAGACCAGCGCGCCCGCAATCGCTTCGGCTTTGTTCATGGCCATCACGTCAGGTATCCCAAGCGTTGGCGGCAAGGCCCTTGGCTGCGGAAAAGCGCAGTCCGCACATCCTCCCGGTCTGCGCTTGGCCCGCACGCGAGGGCGAGCGGTGGACCTCAGAGCTTGCCCAGCGCCTTCAGGTTCTTTGTCAGCTGCGCGCGCTCGTCGGCAAGATATTTCGCGTAGTCCGCGCCGCCGAGGAACTTGACGGTCATCATGTTCTTTTGCGCGTATTCGGCCCAGCCCTTCGACTCGGTGATCTTGCGCATCATGTCGACCAGGAACTGCTCTTCCTGCTTGGAGATGCCCGCCGGTGCGAGCACGCCGCGCGTGGAGCGCGAAACGACGTCGTAGCCCAGTTCCTTCATGGTCGGCACGTCCTTCAGCGCCGGGATGCGGCTGTCGGAAAACACCACCAGGGGCACGAGCTTCCCGGCCTGCACGTAGCCGGCAAGCTCGTTCGGATTGCCGAGCGCCGCGTCGACGTGTCCGCCGAGGATCGCTGCGTTGACTTCGCCACCGCTCTTGAACGGGATGTAGTTGATCTTGACCTTGGCGGCGCTGTTGATCATGAGGGCGACGTTGGCATCCGAGCCGGCCGATCCCGTGCCGCCGACCTTGACCGAATTGGGATCCTTCATCAGCTTGTCGATCAGGTCCTTCATCGACTTCATGCCCGACTGCGGGTGCGTGGCCATCAATTGCGTGTCGACCAGCATCATGGCGATCGGCGTGAATGCCTCCGCTCCGACCTGCATCTGCTTCTGCACCAGCCCGTAGCTGAACGACTGGGTGGCGGTCGCAATCGTGTGCGCGTTGCCTTTGCGGGTTGCAAGATAAGTCCATCCCACCTGGCCCGAGGCGCCCGGCTTGTAGGTGATGTTCACCGGCTGCGGCGAGAGCTTTTCGTCGCTGATCGCCTTCTTCATGATCTCGGCCGTGATGCCGCTGCCGCCGCCCGGCGCGAACGGCACGATCAGCTCGATCGGCCGCGATGGAAACGATTTCTGCGCTTGTGCCTGCGGCGCGGCGATGGCGAGCGCGGCTGCGGCAAGGGTGATGCTGAATGCTGTGCGGGTCGACGTCATGACCACTTCTCCCTGATGTTCCAAAAAATAGGTGTGTGAATCTCGCGGTGTCGGCGCTATCCGCGTGTAATCGTCTTCGAGAGGGTCCACCTACTGGAATCGAGCTCACGCGGTGCCGCGGATTCGTTCGCGGCAGGTTCCCGATGCTATAGCGCATCGGGAAAAAAGGAAACCGCGAGTCCTCTTCAACTGGATATGAACATGAGTGCGGGGCGTGCCGCTCATTCGGTCGAGCGTGATCGGTTGCGGTATCGCTCGACGGGCGCATGATCGATGTATCGGTGGACGAATGGACCATCGTCGTGCTCGCGACTGCCGAAGCGTGCGCGCAGCTCGATACGCAGAAGCGCGCTGCGAGCGAGCGGAGTCTTTCCGGGTAGCAATACTCACACGCTGACCACCCCGGCGCTTCGCACCACCCCTCCTCGACGTTTCGAACCAGACCACCCCGGCGCTTCGCGCCACCCCTCCTCGACGAGGAGGGGAGGTTCAGGATCTCCCTCCTCGACGAGAAGAGGGACGCTCAAGATTTCCCCCCTCGACGAAGGGGGAGTCAAGTTCTCCCCTCCTCGTCGAGGAGGGGCTCGACGCGCTGTGCGCGGAGGGGGTGGTTCGAGAACGCGGAATTACACCCCAGCCCGTTGATTACACCACCACCCCGTCGGCTGCGCCGCCACCCCTCCTCGACGAGGAGGGGAAGTTCAAGATTTCCCCTCCTCGTCGAGGGAGGGGAAGGTCTACGAACCCCCGTCCGAGCGCAGCACCATCAGCGCATCGGCTGCTTTCACCCCGGTTGGAAGCACCATCAGCGGGTTGATGTCGAGCTCCGCGAGCTTGCCTTGGAGATGGACGGCCAGATGCGAAACGCGCACCAGCGTATCGGCGAGCGTATCGACATCGGCGGCAGGGCGGCCACGAAATCCCCGCAGCAGTTTCGCGCCCTTCACCTCGGCGATCATCTCGTGGGCTTGTGCACGCGTGATGGGGCAGTGGCGATGGGCGACGTCGTTGAAGACTTCGACCATGATCCCGCCGCTGCCGAAGAGCAACATGGGCCCGAGCTGGGCGTCGTAGGAGATGCCGACGATCACCTCGGCGGCGCCGGCCACCATTTCCTGCACCAGCACGCCGGCAACGGCCGCGTTCGGCGCGTGGGTGACGGCATTGGCCGTAATCTCGTCGTACGCCTTGCGCACCGCGTCCGCATCGCCGAGCCCGAGCCGGACCACGCCGGCCTCGGTCTTGTGCGCGATGTCGGGCGAATCGACCTTCAGCGCCACCGGATAGCCGAGCCGCTGCGCGGCGTCGACCGCCGCCTCCGCCGACTGGGCCACCACCTCGCGCGTGCCCGCGATACCCCACGCGGCCAGGACCTGCTTGCTTTCGCTCTCGGAAAGACCCGGCCTGCCCAACGCGCCCAGGCGCTCGATCATGTGCATCTGCTCCGGCGTGGGCGGCGCCACCTGCGCCTTCTCGCCTGCGAGCCTGCGATCGCGCCAGTCGTGATAGTCGAGCAGGGATTTGAGTCCGCCCGCGAGCTTGGCCGGTGTGTAGAAGATGGGAATGTCGGCGCTCTTTAGCTTCGCCAACGGACCCTTGTCGCCGCGGCTCGCGGTCCAGAAGAAAGCCACGTTCTTGTCGCTGCGGTCGCGCAGCTCGATCACCTGATCGACCTGGTTGCCGGCGCCTGCGCTCGCGACCACCAGCGTACCCACGTCCGGCTCGTCGATCATGTGCTGCATGATTTGCGGAAACTGCTCGCTGCGCGAGAACCCGGTGACATCGGCCGGATTCGCCGCCCAGCCGAATTCCTTCACGACCGCGTTGATGCCGTCGCGCGCCTTGTCGCTCAGCGGCGGCAGGTCCAGTCCCGCAAGCCCGCACATGTCGGCGGTCAGCGAGCTGATGCCGCCGGAATGCGACACCACGGCGATGCCGCGCCGCTTCGGCTTGCGCTGATGCGCGAGCAGGTGCGAGGTTTCGAGCAGGTCGTCGTAGTCCTGTACGCGGATGATGCCGTATTGCTCGAAGACGGCGTCGTACAACGCATCCGCTCCGGTCAGCGCGGCCGTGTGCGAGCGGGCGGCGCGCGCCCCGGATTCCGAGCGCCCGATCTTGATCAGAACGATCGGCTTGCCGCGCTCGGCCGCCATTTCGGCGACCGCGATCACCTTGCGCACGTCCTTGAAGCCTTCGACGAAGCCGGCGATCACGCGCGTATCCGGATCGTCGATGAGGTAGCGGGCAAAATCGGCGAATTCGAGGTCGGTCTCGTTGCCGGTGGAGATGATGTAAGACAGCCCGATGCCGCTATCCACGGCGCGTATCAGGAATGGGCCGAACGCTGTGGCGCCGCTCTGGCAGACGAGCCCGATCGGCCCGGTCAGGCCGCCGAGCGTACGCGAGGAAGCGGTCGGCCAGATATCGTTCTTCACGTTGGCGAGCCCGAGGCAGTTGGGGCCCGCCATGCGCATCCCGGACTCGCGCGCGAACGCGCCCACGCGCTGTTGCAATTCGAGCCGCGACTCGACCCCGCGCTCGGCGAAACCGGCGGAAATGACGATGGCGGAACCCGCGCCCTTGCGATGGCTCTCCTGCAGCACGTCGAGCACCTTGTCGTAGGGCACCACGATGCTCACCAGGTCGGGCGCTTCGGGCAATTCGCTCACGCTCGGATAGCACTTGACGCCCATGATTTCCGGATAGTTGGGGTTGACCGGATAGACGTTGACGCGATCCTTGGCCTTGAGCACCGCGTTGAACAGGCGTCCGCCGTAGCCGCCCTTGGGTGAAGCGCCCACGACGGCAATCGACTTGGGATTGAGCATCTTGTCGATCGAACGCAGTTGCGGTTCGGTCCAGAGATTCATGACGTGCCTTTCTGTCTGGATTGCGGTCGATTGCGCCCGGCGAACCTCCCGTGCACGCACGAGGGCAAGGCGGTTGCGGCAAATCGTGGGCCGATTATAAAGGGGCTGTTGCAGGGGTATCGCCTGCAAGCGGGCTTCGACCAAGCGGGCGAGGCTGAAGTTGCGTCGCCCACCCGGCCGAGTCCACTTCGCGAAACTGCAATGCCGCCCGGGCCGGCGCTCGCACCCGCGCCCGGGCATCAGGGTATATTCGCGCATCGCTTCGGGCCAAGCTCACTTTGCATTCATCTGCCGCGCGGCCGGCGCGCGGCGCAAGGCGACGATTCCGGCACGGCGAAAAGACAAGGACGGATCATGGATAGGACGACGGCTCAGTTGGTGGACTTTGCACTGCAATCGCAATACGCGGCGCTCTCGCCGCAGGCGGTGCACGAATGCAAGCGGCGCCTGATCGATACGCTCGGCTGCGCGCTCGGTGCGTTCGACGAGCCTTTGAGTGCGATGGCGCGCGCCGTCGCCAGTCGCAGCCAGGGCGACCCATCGGCCCGCATCTGGGGCAGCCGCGCGGCATCGACGCCTGAAAACGCCGCGTTCGCCAACGGCGTGATGTTGCGCCTCATGGACATCAGCGACACCTATCTCGGCAAGGCACGCGGCCATCCGAGCGACGTGACGGCCGCGGTGCTCGCCGCGGCCGATATCGCGCACGCCGATGGACGCGCGGTAATTGCGGCCAACGCGGCTGCGTATGACATCTACTGCAGCCTGTGCGATGCCCACGACTGGAACGCGCGAGGCTGGGACCAGCCGGTGTATGCAGTGCTCGCCGCCGTGGTCGGCGCCGGCAAGCTCCTCGACCTCGAGCGCGAACAGTTCGCCAATGCGATTGCTCTCGCGCTGGTGCCCAACATGGCGATGACGCAGACCCGGCGCGGGCCGTTGTCGAGCTGGAAGGGATGTGCAGGCGCCAATGCCGCGCGTAATGCCGTCTTCGCCGCCTTGCTTGCGCGCGACGGCTTCACCGGTCCGACCGCGATCTTCGAGGGCGAGGGCGGTTTGTTCGACATCGCCGGACAATTCGAATGGCATCTGCCCGACCCCGGTTGCATGGTCGGGCGTACGCACATCAAGACCTTGCCCGTTTGCTATCACGGCCAATCGGCAGTGCTGCTCGCTCTCGATATGCGCAAGCGCCTGCCGGTCGAGCGGGTGAAGGAGATTCGCGTCGAAGCGTACCGCACCGCGGTCGACATGATGGGCAACGACCCTTCGCGCTGGGCGCCGACCACGCATGAAACGGCCGATCACAGCTTACCCTATACGATAGCCATCGCTTTCCTCGATGGCGCGGTCACGGAGAGCTCGTTCGAGCGCGCGCGCTTTACCGACCCGCAAGTGGTCGCCCTGATGCAGAAGGTGAAGGTCGACGAGGATCCAGCCCTGACTGCGCTATATCCCGATGGCGCGCCGGGCCGGCTTACGGTTGTCATGGATTCGGGCGAGGTCGAAACGGCCGAGATGCGCTATCCGACCGGACACGCCAAGAGCGCCATCACCGATGCCGAAGTCGAGGAAAAGTTCTGCGGCATGCTCGAGAAGCGAAACATGCGTGGCGCATGTAGCGAAGTGCTCGGACGCCTATGGCAACTGGAGCAGGCGCGCGATGTGGGAGCCGAGGTCGTCGACCGGCTCGCCCGGCAGTAGCCGGGGCGCCTTCGGCCACTCCCTCAGTTGAAGATCAGCAGGGCGATCGCCAGGAAATACGCGAGCCAGAAATAGCCTGCGATCGTCGGGTGTCTTGGCAGCCGGACCAGCAATCGTTGGCGGCAGGTTTGCATGGCGAGTGACCATGGAATTTCGGATGCCCGAATGAGCGCATCCGGCATGCCCGGTGCATGTGCGCGCCCGGTCCACGATGTGGGTGCGCTCGGTGCGCGCTCCTACCAAACCTACCGCGGCCGCTTCTTCGTGTCGGGACGGGAGCCGATCAGGCAACCGGTCTCGCCGCTGGGTGCGCGAATCTCAGGAACGCACTGTGGTCGCGGTTGGCGTCACACGCCACACGGCGTCCCCGACGTGGTCGGCGACCAGCAAGGCGCCATGGCGGTCAATGGCAACACCGACCGGACGGCCGAGCGCTTCGCCCGAGGCGTTGACGAATCCGGTTAGGATGTCCTCCGGCGGTCCGCTCGGTTTGCCATTCTGGAACGGCACGAAGATGACCTTGTAGCCGCTGCGCGGGTTGCGATTCCAGGAACCATGCTGGCCGACGAAGGCGCCGCCGAGGTAGGGCGGCGGAAAAAGCTTTCCTTCGTAGAACGTGAGACCAAGGGAGGCCGTGTGCGCGCCGAGCGCGTAGTCCGGCACGAGCGCGCGCTCGACCAGGTCCGGCCGCGGCGGCTGCACGCGCTCGTCGACATGGCTTCCGAAGTAGCTGTATGGCCAGCCGTAGAAGCCGCCGTCGATGACCGATGTCATGTAATCGGGAACCAGGTCGCTGCCGATTTCGTCGCGCTCGTTGACCGCGGTCCACAGCTGTCCGCTCTGCGGCTGCCAGGCGAGCCCGTTGGGATTGCGCAGTCCCGAAGCGAACACGCGCTTGGCGCCCGTGCTCGGATCGATCTCGAGGATTGCCGCACGCTCGTGCTCGACCGCCATGCCCTTCTCCGCGGCGTTGCTGTTGGAGCCGACCGTTGCGTACAGACGTTTGCCGTCTGGGCCAAAGAGGATGTTCTTGGTCCAGTGGTGATTGATCGGGCCAGCCGGCAGATCGGTGAGCTTGCTGCCCTTCGCTTCGATTCGCGTATCGCCGTCGCGATAGGGGAAGCGCACGATCGCATCGGTGTTGGCGACATAGAGCCGGCCGTCGTGAAGCGCCATGCCGAAGGGCGAGTTGAGCCCTTCGATGAAGGCGTGGCGAGTCTCCGCTATGCCGTCGCCATCGGCGTCGCGCAGCAGCGTGATTCGATTCGCGCTCGGCACCGCCGAGCCGGCGCGCTCGAGAAAGAACTTCGAGATCCAGGCGCGGATGCCGCCTTGCTCCTTCGGCGGCGGAGCGCTTTCGGCCACTAGCACGTCGCCGTTCGGCAGCACGTAAAGCCAGCGCGGATGGTTCAGCTCGCGCGCGAACGCCGTAACCGCGAAGCCGGATGCCGGCGTCGGTTGGGCGTCCTGCGACCAGCCTTTCGCGGGCGCGATCAGCACTGTCGGCACGAGCGTGCGATTGGGCGGGGGCAGCTTGGGATCCGGACCGTATCCCGCTTCGACCGGGATGGTCGCGCGCTCGCCGCAGGCGGCCAGGAGCAGGGCGGTGGCGAATGCCGCGAGATGAAGCGGTCGTGCGGTAGACATGCGGAACCCTTGCGGAGAGGACGCGAGCAGGACGGCGGCACCGTGCGGCACCGTGCGGCACCGGCTGCATCCTTCATGCCCGGTTCGCTCAAATGGATCAGACGGTAGCGCCAGGAAGGCGCTGGGAGTTCTGGATGGCGTGGGCGATGCTTAGGTAACTCAGCGCACGCTCAAGCTGATCCGATCGTACAGCCCCGAGTCGTCGAGCGCCGTGATCTCGTGGCGGCCCGGCGGGGTGAAGTGCTCATCACGAAGTACGCGTATCGCGTTTTGCCCGGCGCACGCGATCGGGAGGTCGGCGCCGTTGCTTCGTGCAGCGGTGCGTCGGCAGGTTAGCCAGCTGTTGTCAGCTCCTGAGGATGGACACTGAGGTACTCGCGGACCTCCAATTGCATGCGATCGATTTCCGCGAGGAATCCTGATACGGCAGCCCGATAATTGAGCGGATTGGCTTCCGTCCTGCGTAGCTGCCCGACTTGTTCCTGGAACTGCGCTATGCGGACCAATGTAACCTTGAGCTCGTGATCGTTCGCAATCATGATTGGACCCTTGTAATCTCTACGATGCCTCGTCGCGTCCCGTCGCGCTTGATTTGCCAATCCGCGACTGACTGTGCTTCGTCGGGGAATGCCGCAGCCGGGCGAAGCCAGAAGACGCTCGCTCCGAAATGCGACTACGCGGCGGCATGCTCAAAGACAAGCCGCGCTTCTCCAGTAACCTGACCGAGATCAAACGTGTCCTGCATCAACAGGAAGACATCGATGTCGTTTGGCTCGGGCTTCGAGGTCGCATCCATCTTCAGCGCACGCTTAAGCTGATCCGATCGTACATCCCCGAGTCGTCGAACGCCGTGATCTCGTAGCGGCCCGGCTCGGTGAAGCGATGCGCGTAGCCTTGGCCCGGGCTGGTACGGGCGACCAGCGTTCCGTTCACCATCCAGTTCACTGGGTCGCGCGGGCCGAGCAATTCCAGCCGTACCAAGGGCGCTGCGCCGGCGCGATGCAAGACTTCACCGTCGGCCGCGCCGACGATCGCGAGCGCGGTGGCAGCATGCGTCTGCCGGCGGCACTCGGGATGCCACGGCGGCGGCAGGGCGCCCCGACGCAGCGCCGGGTCGAGCCACGGCTCCAGCAGCGCCGGCCAGCGCGCCGCCTGGACGCGATGCACTTCACTCCGCGCGCAATCGGGCTCCGCGCGCATCCCGTCCGCGCTCGTCACGTAGTACGCGTATCTCGGCTCGACCGGGCGCACGCGATCGGGGAAGGTGGGCGGCGCGGCAGCGTGCAGGAGCCAGGCGGTGCGTTGCACGTGGCATAAGGCTTCCAGCGTGGCGGAGCGGCGCAGGCCCAGCGGCCAGCAGATCGGTGCGCGCGTGACACTTGCCGGCGGTCTCTTGCCGGATGCGGGTGACTCCGGCAGTGCCGCGAACACATCGAGCAGCAAGGGGGTTGCGGTATTGGCGCCGAAATGTCCCGGGTTCGGCGTGCCGTCCGGCCGGCCGACCCATACGCCGACGGTATACCGATCGGTGACGCCCACGGCCCACGCATCGCGGAATCCGAAGCTCGTCCCGGTCTTCCATGCGATCCGGTGCTGCGCGGCATTGCTGGTATGGAAGCTCCGATCGATCGAGCTTCCCGACTCGAGCATGTCGCGCACGATGAACGCCGCGCCTTCGCTCATCATGCGCGCTTCCCGCAGCGGCTGGCTGCGGGTGTAGCGAGGCTCCCCGGCGAGCCCGCGGCGGGCGAACGCCGTGTACGCGGCGGTCAATTGCTCCAGTGTGACACCGGCGCCGCCGAGTATGACGCTCAGATTCGGCTCGGCATCGCGCGGAAAATCGAGCGCCAGGCCACCGCGGCGAAGCTGCGACACGAAGCGCGCCGGCCCGAGTCGGTCCAGCACTTCGACCGCCGGCACATTGAGGGAGCGAACCAGCGCTTCCGATACGCTTACCGGGCCGTGAAAGGATTGCTGAAAATTGCCTGGCTGGTAGCCCGAGAACGATTGCGGAACGTCGGCGAGCAGCGATTCCGAATGGATCAACCCCTCGTCGAGCGCGAACGCGTACAGGAAGGGCTTCAACGCCGAGCCGGGTGAACGGGTGGCCTGCACCATGTCGACATGGCTGAAGCGCTCCGGATCGTTGAAGTCCGCCGAGCCGGCGTAGGCGAGTACTTGCAGCGACGCGTTGTCGATCACCAGTGCCGCCAGCGACACGCGCGCCGGCAGCGTAAGCGCCCGATCGGCGAGCCGCTGCTCCAGCGTGCTCTGAATGGCGGCGTCGATGGTGGTCGCGATCCGGGCCTGGCCGCCGGCTTCACGCCGCATGCGCTCGGCCAGCAGCGGCGCAAGCATCGGATACCGGATCGGCGCGGCATACGCCGGTTCCATCATCGCATCCCGAATGCGCGCCTCGCCCCAGTGTGCGCTTATTCGCCGCAGCACCTTGTCGCGCGCTGCGCGTGCCTTGTCCGGGTGGCGGTCGGGGCGCAGGGCCGAGGGCGCCTGCGGCAGCACGGCAAGGAGCGCTGCCTCGGCATCGGTCAGGCGCCGTGCCGATTTTCCCAGGTACGCCCGGCTCGCCGCTTCCACACCTTCGATCACGCCGCCCATGGGCGCCTGGTTCACGTACAGGCGCAGGAGCTCGCGCTTGGAGTAGCGCAGCTCCAGCTGCAGCGCGCGAACGCATTGGTGCAGCTTGCCGCCGATCGTGCGCGGAATCGGTTCGATGATTCTCGCCACCTGCATGGTAAGCGTCGAACCCCCAGATACGATACGTCCGTGCCACATGCGCTGCCACGCCGCGCGCGCCAGAGCAAACGGATTGACCCCGGGGTGGAACCAGAACCAGCGATCCTCGTAGCCGACCAGGGCTTCGAGGTAGTGCGGCGAGACCTCCTCCAGCGACACAGGGTGCCGCCACAGATGATCGCGATCGGGAAATGCGCGCAGCGGCGTACCGTCGCGCGCGAGTACGACCACCGCATGGCGCTTCGCGTCGGGTTCAGGCGGCGGGAACAGGCGGTCGAGCACGAGCAGCGCCGCGAGCGCCAGCAACAGGGGCCACCAGCGACGGATGACCTTTCGCCATTCGAAGCGCATTTGCAAGGCTCGGACGAATCTCATGCCGGATTCCAGGCGTGCCTTTGGATTATCTGTTCGAATAGGTCGCTGCCCTCACTTGCAGTGCGCGCATCGGCATGCAGGCCGATGCCGTTCGGCCGGCGCGGACCATGGTCCGCGAATTCCCGGTCTCACCCCTCAATCCCTCTCCCGGAGGGAGAGGGAAGACAAGCACCCCTCTCCCTTCGGGAGAGGGGCCGGGGGTGAGGGAATCCTGGCTGCTATTTCGAAGCGTCGACGACATCGAGCACCTCGCCGCCCTCGCCGATGCCGAACGTCTGCGGCCGGTACATGTCTTCGACATAGACCGGCGGCACCACGAAGCGCCCCGGTGTCACGACGCGCGCGCGGTAGAAGAGCACCGTATCGCGTTCGAGCCGCACCGCTGCGACGAAACGGTCGTCGCGAAACTCGACGTGCTGGATGCGCGGGTTCTTCATGGCTTCGCCCACGTCAATGCCTTCGATCTTCAGACCGCCGAAGCGCTCGCCTTGCACGATATTGAGATTCTCGATCTCCAGCCCCGCGGGAATGCGATCGACCACGAGGCCGTTGGCGATGCGTCCGCGTGATTTCACCTGCAGCCGGACGATGATCGACTCGCCGACCCGCAGCGGGCGCGAGCCGAGCGCCGAGCCCTCGGCGGTGAAAAGCGTGCGTTTCAATTCGAAATCCTTGCGCTCGGCCACTGGCAGCTCGAGCGGATGGCCGGAATACGCGAGCTCGACGAACAGCTTGGAGCCGTGCAAGTTGGTGAGCTTCATGCCGCCCGCCAGGTCTAGAGCGTTGACCTCCTTGAACCAGGACCCCTTTGCGGCAACGGCTTCGCTGGCAGCGGCCGTGTCCCACTGCGCGCGCCATTGCATGTTCGCCTGGGCGTCTCCGAACTCGCGCCCCACGAGGAACAACCCGAGCTTCTCCTGCGTGCTGTACCAATGCTCGGGCCGCTTCATCTCGCCCGCCATGACGGCGAGCAGATTGTCCCGTCCTTCGGCCGTAATGCGATGCTTGCCGAGCAAGGCGTAAGACATCGCGGCGTCGCGCAGCGTGCTGCCATAGTCGCCCCACCAGTAGCCGGATTCACGTGGTTTGCGCAAGCCCTCGGCGATCGCCTGGTCGCCGCGCGCATCGTCGCCCATCAGCTTCAGCGCGATGCCCAGGTGCACCAGCGCGAGGCCCGAATGAGCGAGGGTGCGAGACTCGAACAATTGCCGCAGCGTCCCGAGCGGCGCTCTTGATTCGCGCGCGAGCACGTAGGCGCCGTAAGCCAGCACGGCGAAACGCCCCGAGCCGGCATAGCGCCGATCGTTCCAGATCGCCGTTTCGTTCCAGATCGGCTTCTGTCCGGCGGTCGTGGCGGGCAATCCGGAGATGCCTTCCTGCAGCCCGCGCAGGAGGAAATCGAGCGCACGCTTGTGCATCGCGTTGGGCACACCGAACCCCTGGCTGCGTGCGTCGAGCAGGAAGTGGCTCACGTAGGCCGAAAGCCAGTATTCGTATTCGGACACGCGCCCCCACAAGCTGAAGCCGCCGTTGGGCGCCTGCATGGCGCTGAGACGCCCGATCGCCTTGTCGACCATGACCACGCGCTGCTCGCGGCTGTAGGGCTTCAGGCCGAAGCGCGCCGCGCCGGCTTCATCGATCAGCAGGTGCGGATAGGCGGTGCTGGTGGTCTGCTCGGCGCAACCGTAGGGATACGTGAGCAGCCCGCGCAGCGCGGAGCGCACGTCGATCGGCGGCTGATCCGACACGACCACATGCGCCTGCACGCTGGCGCGAAGGTAACCGTTGAGCTCGGGCGCGCGGATCTCGATCGACTCGCCGGGTGCGACGGTGAAATGCTTGCGCGTCTGCTGCCGCGGCGTTGCAGCCACGACTTCGAGCGCGAACTGTCGCTCCAGGTGAATCTTCTCCGATGCGATCGTGACGCGAACCTCGGTCAAGCCGAAGGCGCTGCCCGTTTCCACCGGAAAGCGCAGCGTGGCCTTTTCCTGATCCGCGAGCGCGATCCGCCGGCTCGCATCTCCGACGCGCAGTCCCTCGGCCGGGAGCACCTCGACGGCGAGTTTTTGCGCTTCGCCGGAGAGGTTGTGCAGATCGAGCGCAATGGTCGCCCGATCGCCCGCCGTGAGGAAGCGAGGCGTGAGGAGCTCCGCCACCAAGGGGGCTGCGACCGTCACTTCGGCCTCGTGCGAGCCGAAGCGCTCCGGTGTGGCGACCATCGCCATCAGGCGCAAGGTACCGTTGAAATCGGGCAGCGGCAGCGAGATCCGCGCCTCGCCCTGCGCGTCGAGCGCGACCGGTCCGCTGAACAAGTCCACCAGCTTCACCTTCTTCGGCAGGCTGCGCGTGGGCTTGGGCGTATTGTCGCCGCCGAACTTGAGCCGCCCGCGGCTGCCCGGCATTTTCTCGATGATGCGTCCGTACACGTCGTGCAGATCCGCCCCGTAGCGCAGCTTGGCGAAAAAGAACGCGTGCGGGTCGGGCGTGGCGAAACGCGTGATGTTGAGGATGCCGGCATCGACCGCGTACAGAGTGACAAAGGCCCTTTCGTTCTTCGCTTCGGCTGCGCGCACGGTCACTTCGAGGGGCGTCTCCGGCACGGTCTTGGCCGCGGCTTGCACGCTGACCGCGAGCTTGCGCGCCGCGCGTTCGAGCGGGACATGGACGATACCGAGCGCCCGCGCGGGCGTGACGCGATCGCCCTCGTTGCCCGGACGCAGCACCGCCGCGGTTACGTACAGATCGTGGCGCTGCCACTCGGCCGCGATCGGAATGGCGACGGTCGCACCGCTCGTCGCGATCGGCATGCGCTTGACCCACAACGTGCGGTCGCCTTCGACGCTCAGCAGCAGCTCGCCCGCATGCGGCGGCGTAACCGTGAGCTGCGCCGTCGACCCGGCGCTGTAGGCGGGCTTGTCGAGCTTGAGCGCGACGCGATCAGGGCGCGTACCTGCCGCTTCGTCGGTGCGTGCGCTCCAGCCGGCGTAGAAGCGGTAGCGCAGCGTGAGCCCGGTCTGCGGATCCGCGATCTCCAGCCGATAGCGGCCATAGCGCACCGGCAGCATGAGCTTGCCGCGCCCGCCGGCGGGAATCGTCACGGTCGCGGTTTCGACCAGCTCCTCGGTTTCGGTGAAGCCCGAATGCCAGCCGCGCTGATCCTCGAAGCGCCAGTAGTAGTGGCGGTCCTCGCGAAACAGCCGCACCGGGGCCGACTGCACGCCTGTCATGGCGCCCGTGGCATCGACCCGCACCACCTCGAATTCGACCGGAGAATTCTCCCGGGCGTAGTCGCCGAACAGCGGTCGCACGCCGAGCAGGATCGGCGCCGGCCAATGCACCCGCTCGATGGAACGAACGACCGGCCGGCCGCCGCTTTCGAGCAGGCTCAGCGTTGCGCGCACGCTGAAGGGCGACGTGCGTTCGGCGACAGGCTTCAGATCGACCTCGAGCTTGGCATTGCCGCTGGCGTCGAGCCGCACTTCCGGGAGCTCCTGGCGCGTCTTCGCACCATCCTCGTTCGCATCGCCGAACTCGAAGCCGGGAAGCTTGGCCGCGAGCGGATTGCGGCTGCGCTCGTACTGCACCACGGCCAGGAGACGGTTTTTGGCGGCGGGCGCGCCGTAAAGATATGCGCCGCGCACGTCGAGGGCGAACGCATGTTGCGGATCGAGGAACGCGTGCGCTGTGGCGACGTCCAGCTTCATGCGCTCGGGCAGGAACTCCTCGACCCCGAAACGCCATACGGTCGCAGGCACTGCGTCGGCCGGATCGGCGCGCAGCTCGAGTGTCCAGAAGCCTGTGGGCGCGTCGGCGGGCAGCTCGATGCGCCGCCGGTAGTAACCGGGAAACGCGGCTTCGTGCGGCCAGCTGGCCGTAAAGTGCGTACGCCCATCCGGACGCTTGAGTATCGCCTGGATGGGTTGCTCGGGAACCGGCCGGCCATCGAAATCGCGAGCCACGACCGAGAGCTCGAAGTGCTCGCCGGGGCGGTAGAGGTCGCGCCCGGCGTAGGCGAACAGGCGCACCGGCTTGTACGGCATGCCGAGCACGTCGTATTCCGACAGGTCGAGCGCAGGCTCGCGCAAGGCGATGAGCGAAAAGTTTTCGCCCTTGCGCGCCAGCACGACGCGCGCGTTCTTCGGCCGTTCGGCGAAATGCGCGCGCCCGTCGGCATCGGTCTCGGCGCGTGCAACGATTCTGCCTTGCGCATCGAGCCATTGAATCTCGGCGCTGGCGATCGCCTTGGCGTCGGTCAGTGCGCTCACATAGGCGTCGGCCGACGCATCGAACAAGCGCACGTGCAGCCCCAGGTCGCTCACGTAGAAGTACGTGGTCTGGTATTCGTAGCGAAAGCGCCCCGGCTCGCTCATTACGGCGACATAGATGCCGGGTTCCTTGAGTTCCTTCAATTCTTCGACCGGGATATAGGTGACGCTGCGCTTGTTGGGCTTTTGCTCGGCCAGAAAGCGGCCGAGGTACACGCTCTCGGCAAGTGTGCGCAGCTGGTCGAGGTGGTAGGTGTCGATGGCGCCGCGCAGATCGCGCCGCGCCTCGTGCGCGTCTTCGTCGCTGTGTTCGGAGCCGGAGTTGCTCGCTTTGCGGGCGGGTGTGATGACGCGATCGAGGAAGCGCGCGAGTTGCCCGGGGCGCACGCGCAGGAACTGAATATCGACTTCGGGCACGTTGACGGTGACGATCGGCAGTCCCCCGTTCTGGCGCGCGGGCAGCACCATCCCCCTGGCGGCGAAGTAGAAGGCGGGCGAAACGGCCTCGGTGCGCACCGAATAGCGCGCCTCGGCATCGAGCGCCGCGCCGCCGGCGGCGGTCAGCCCGGGTTGCACGCGCACCACGTAACGGGTCTCGGGCTTGACGTGCGGAAAATAGAGCAGGCGCCGGTTTTCGCCGACCACCCAGGCGTGCGCAATCTTGTTGCCGCCGCGGACCTCGGTGTCTTCGGCTGCCGTGCTCACTGCGAGAGGTTTCTTCCGCTCTGCTCGAGCGTCTCGCGCCTCGGGGTCGTGCGCATCCGGATCGTCGGAGCGCGGCTGGCGCTCGCCGAGGCGCGGCGGCATCTCGAATACCTCGATGAAGCGGTCGTAGTGGGTACGCGGATCGAGCGGCTGGCTGAACGTGAGCGAAAGTGCCGGCGAGCCGTCGAGCGCGCGCTCGGCCGCATCGACCAGGACGAACTTGCCGTCCGCACCCGGGGCCGGCGGCGCGTCGGGTGCCAGCGATCGATAGACGAGAACGCCGGCAAGCACCAGCGCGGTCAGCAGGGCCAGGATGATGAGCTTGGTACGCATTGTCGTTGTTGTTGTTCAGGCAGTGGCGCGCGATTCGAGCAGCATGCCGCGCAATGATGGCGAAATACGGTCTCGATTATGCTCCGGCTGCGATGCTTTCCGGCGCAACCGTGCATGGCCTGCAGCCGTTCCGGAAGCTCGACACAATCGGGTAAACTTGCTGGCGCTTGTTTGCCGAGGCGCTCGTTCCCTCCCTTGCAGGGCGCGCATCGGCATGCAGGCCGATGCCGTTCGCCCGGCGCGGACCATGGTCCGCGAATTCCCGGGCTCACCCCCCAACCCCTCTCCCGGAGGGAGAGGGGAGCGTGCAGCGCGTGTGTGGATGTCATCCATTCTGCAATGGTTCGATAGGAGCCTTCCATGGATCATTCGGTCGATGTTCGGCGCCGGCGTCTGCTCGCCGCCGGGACTGGTTCGGCGCTTGCGGCGCTCAGTGGCTTGCCCGTCCCGGCGTCGGCGGCGGAAGAGGCCCTCATCACGCGGCCGATTCCGCATAGCGGCGAGCGCATCCCGATCGTCGGTATCGGCACCGCGGTCATATTCGATTTCGAGAACGACGCGGAGAAGCTCGCGCAACGCCGCCAGGTGATCCACAACCTGGTTGCGGGCGGCGGCAAGCTGATCGACACCGCGCCAGCCTATGGGCGCGCCGAGGATCGGCTGGGCGACCTGATCGCGGAGCCCGGCGTTCGCGACCGACTTTTCATCGCGACCAAGTATCGCTACACCGACGATCACGCAGCGGCGAACGCATCGCTCAAACGCTCGCTCCAGCGTCTCAAGACCGATCGCATCGATCTCATGCAGGCCTGGAACGTGGGCGATCCGGAATTCGACTTCGGCATCCTGCGCGAATGGAAGCAGCAGGGGCTGTGCCGCTACGTCGGGATGACCACGAGCCGCGACCGCCAGTACGACGCGATCGCAAAGGTGCTTGTGCGCGAAAAGCCGGACTTTTTCCAGGTGAACTACTCCCTTGGCGATCGGGAGGCGGAAAGCGTGCTGCTGCCGCTTGCACGTGATGTCGGCGCGGCCGTGCTCACGGCGCTGCCGTTCGGGCGCAATTCGCTTTTCCGCAAGAGCGCGAAGCGGCCGTTGCCGGCGTTCGCCGCCGAGCTCGGTGTGAAGTCCTGGGCCCAGTTCTTCCTCAAGTTCAACCTGTCGCATCCGTCCATCACTGCCGTCATACCGGGCACCGACAAGCCCGAGTACATGCTCGACAACCTGCAGGCCGGCCGTGGCCCGATGCCCGATGCATCGATGCGCAAGCGCATGATCGAGCTCTGGGACTCGCTCGGCTAAGGTCGTCGCATGCAATAGTGCCTTCGGTCCGGGCCGCGATGATGCGGTACCATTGCCGTCGAAGCCACCGCTGCTGCGACGCCGGTAGCGCGAGACGCTTTCACCCGCACGGAAAACCATTCGCAGGGAGAGAACGGCAAGCCATGCAAATGTACAACTGGATGAGCAGCATCGACGGCAAGCGACTCCTGGGTCAGATCACGCTGCCGGGCAGCCATGACGCCGGCATCTTCACGGACGAAGCGACCTCGAAGGGAATGGTGTCCAAGTCGTCCGCGGTATGTCAGGACGTGAACGTCTACGAGCAGTGCATTGCCGGCTCGCGCAACCCGAGCGAGTTCGTCATTCTTCGCTTCACCAAGCCCAAGGGCGAAAGTGACGACATCGTCAAATCGTTGTTGCCGTCGTCGCTCAAGAAGCGGCTTTATACGTCTTCGACGTTCAGGAATTTCGCCGCCTGTCCGATCAGCGAGTTCCGCGGCAAGGCCCTGTGTGTGTTCGAGCCGGAGTCGTTCCGAAGCCTGCGTCCCCAGGATGGTTTGCACCCGTTCTGCCGCTACAGCGGCGGCAAGACCCAGTACGGAATCGTCGCCTGCGGCAAGTATTCCAATTCCGCGGCGCTGCGCGAGGTGGTCGACGGCCAGGTGGGCAAGATCGACGAGCATGCCGCTCACTCGCCGCTCGATCACCTGTTCGTCCTGTACTGGACGCAAACCTTCAATCCCGGGCACATCTTCAAGAAGGGACGTCTCAAGACCAACATCCGCGGCCTCGCGTTCAAGGCGAGGAATCCGGACAAGGAAAGGCAGAAGCAGCGCGTGACCGGCGGCGCGCATCACAACATGGACTACCTGAAAGACCTGCTGGCCATGGGCCAGGACAAGTTCGGCAAGCACCACCTCAAGGTCAAGCCCACGACGCTCGCCGACCGCCAGCGCATCATGCCGAACGTGATCATGTACGATTTCGTGAATATCGAGACGAGCAAGAAGATCGTCGCGCTCAACGAGCCGGTCCTCATGGGTCATCTCATCGAGGACGAGGAAGCGCTGGAGGAATTCTACGGCTGATCGCAGGCAAGCCGAAGGCAAACGTTTTTCGGCGGCGCATTCGACGCCGCGACAGCGAAGCATGCAAGGAGCATCGATGACCGATTCCGTGATGTGGATCATTCCCGAAGCGCCCGCGCCGCAAACGGCGCAGGCCGGCGTGCGCAAGGCCGCGGCCGGTGGCCTGCGCTTCGGCATCCTCGACAACAACAAGAGCAACGCCGATCGGCTGCTGGCGATGATCGTCGACGGGGTGAAGGAGAAGTACCCCGATGCGACCATCGTGCGCACGCGCAAGTCGAGCGCCGCGATCGGCGCCGCGTCCGAGGTGCTGCAGCAACTGGAAAGGGAGACCGACGTCGTCATCGCCGCGATGGCCGATTGAGGGGCCTGCACGTCGTGGAGTGTCCACGACATGGCGGAGCTGCGAAAGCGCGGTCTGTACACGGGCGTGGTGTGCTCGACGCCGTTCGAGCGCCTCGGGCACGCACAGGCGAAAGTGTTCGGTGCACCCGACCTGCCGCTGCTCATGATCCAGCATCCGCTGGGCGGCATCGAGATCGACGAAGTGCGCGCCCGCGCGCAGCAGGCGCTGCCCAAGGTGCTCGAGCTGATCGCAGCGGCGCAGAAGGAGCAGGCGGTATGAGCTTCCCGGGCGAGGGGCCCCGCTTGCGGGGATCGACCGCAAAGCGAACTGCCGCCAAGGCGCCGACAGCTTGGCCATCGCAACTCGTTGACCGTTCGGAGGCGACCGCATGAGCGCGATCGAGCGCTACCTCGCAACACCCGGCGTGGCGATGGAGGGCATCGACGATTTCGAGGCCGCCACGGAGCTGGCGCAAGGCCGCGGCTGGGGCGACGGGCTTCCCATCGTGCCGCCGACGGCCGCGCGGGTCGAGCGCATGCTGGCGTACTGCGACCGGCCGTGGGACGGGCCGATCGCGCAGATGCCGCCGCGAAACGGCGAGGCGACGCCGTTGCGCATCGCGGCCAATGCCGTCATGGCCGGATGCCGGCCGCAGTACTTTCCGCTGCTGCTGCTGGCGGTCGAGGCGATGTGCGAGAAGACGCTCAATCTCTATGGTTTGCAGACCACCACGCACCCGGTGGCGCCGCTGGTGATCGTGAACGGTCCGGTGGTGCGCGAGCTCGACATCAACGGCGGCCACAATGCGTTCGGTCCCGGCTGGCCGGCCAATGCGACCATCGGGCGTGCGATCCGGCTCATCCTGCTCAACATCGGCGGCGCGATCCCGACTGTCGGCGACATGGCGACCATGGGGCAACCGGGCAAGTACAGTTTCGTCGTGGCCGAGAACGAAGCGGCCAATCCCTGGGAGCCGCTGCACGTCGAACGCGGCTTCGGGCACGAGACGAGCACCGTGACGGTGATCGGCGCCGAGGCGCCGCACAACATCAACGATCACGAATCCGACACCGGCGAAGGCATTCTGCAAATGGTGTCCGGCACGCTTGCGATCACGGGCCACAACAACGTCTACTACCGCAGCGAGCCGCTGGTCGCGCTCGGCCCCGAGCATGCGCGCACTATAGCGGCCGGCGGTTATTCGAAAGCGGACGTGAAGCGCTACATCTTCGAGCACGCGACCGTGCCGCTCGGGCGGTTCTCGCGCCGCAACTACGAGCGGCGGCTGCTGGTGAATTTTCCCGGGCGCTACGACGACGCGCCGCCGGAGACGCCCGTGCCGCCTTGCCAGAGCGCCGACGACGTCATGGTGATCGTGCTCGGCGGCGCCGGCAAGCACTCGATGTATATCCCTACCTTCGGCGAAACGCGGTCGGTCACGAAGGCGCTGAAGCTCGCCGATGGACGCGAGGCGCGTTCGGTGGAGGCGTTTCGGAGCCAGGTGTAGCGGCGCCGGGTTTCGACCGCCCGGTCGTAGAACGCCGACAACGAGCGCCGTGCGGAGCTGTGGCAATCGGAGCTGAATTGGGTACGATCCATGTTCGCCGATTCACGGCAGGCTGGGGACCTCCGGCCAAGCGGCGAAGGGCAGCCCGCGATTCTTCACGTAGTGCACACACGGAAAGGTATTGGCACCATGTACGAAGGCTTCGAGAGATTCGAGATCCAGACTTCGGACCCGGAAGTGAAGATCGTCGGCCGGGTCGGCGGAAAGGGCCCGGCTGTGCTGCTGCTGCACGGCAACCCGCTCACGCACGTACACTGGCACCAGGTCGCGCCGCGGCTCGCGCGCGACTTCACCGTGGTCGCCACCGATCTGCGGGGTTACGGCGACAGCGGCAAGCCGCGCGGCAAGGAGGACAGCCGCAACTATTCGTTTCGTCGCATGGGCGAGGATCAGTTCGACGTCATGGCCCACCTCGGCTTCGAGCGGTTCATGGTCGCTGGCCACGACCGCGGCGCACGCACCGCATTCCGGATGGCGCTCGATCAGCCCGACCGAATCCTCAAGTTTGCAAGCTTCGACATCCCTCCCCACGCACCACGTGCTCGCCAACGCCACCTACAAATGGGCGCTCAATTCGGCGCACTGGTTCTTCATGGCGCTTCCGTACGACATTCCGGAGAAGCTGATCGAAGGCAAGGCGCTTTTTCGGGGATCGATAGGCCGCATTCGGGTCGGCGTTGCGCCGATGTTCTGCCTTTTCCAGTCCGGCGAAGCGTCCTGCCGGTTCATTCGCCGGGCGCCGTTGATGTCGCCCTCGCACCGGGAAGGACGGCATTCGGTGAAGAGACGGGCGCCCCGGTGCCAGCGCAGGCGGCGGCGCAAAGCCGCTGCAGCAGCCCGCGGAGGCTTTGGTCCGTCATGGCGGGCAATTCGTATGTCATCAGCGCAGGCGGCGCCGCGCGGTGGTTGGGAGAATCCGCGGGCAGCCGGCAGCACGCTTCCTGCCAGGTTCGGTCGAGAAAGCGCCTGTCGGTCGTTCGATCCACGACGAAGACCAGGCGCTCGGCCGGCACGGCGGCGAGCAGCGCTTCGATTTCGAACACGCAGCCGGCATTGCCGGGCGAGAAGCTTCTCAAATCCATCAGCACGGCATCGGTTCGAACGATGAGTCGCCGCAGCACCGCCTGCCAGGTGTCCGCATGGCAGAAGAGCTCGTTGACGCGGTACCTGCCGTCCGCATCGCGCTCGCGATCGATCGCGGCCACCGCCTCCTGCGCCGCGGCGTCATCGGCGATGAAAAGCGATGCCAGCCGCCGGCTCACGAAGGCAAGGAACCGGTGCGGCGCGACGGTCGAGGCCGCCAGGTCGGTGCCGGCGATGAGACTCACGGCGCCGACGTGGCGCCAGCGCCTGGTGGCTGCGTCGAACAACACTTCGCTGCGCGGGCCGAGCGAGAAGACTCGAAGGACGAGCAGGGCCGGATCGTGACCCAGCGGCGCGCCGCTCGCCGGCACAAGGCCGCTCGCCGCGCGGAACGCAGCCTTGAAGACGACGAACGCGGCCACCGGGAACAACGCCCATCCCGAGCCCGCCACGGCCAGCGTGGCCGCATGGAACGTGGCGAACGTAAGCCACAACGCATCCACGGCAGCCGACTGATCGCTCGATGACTTGCGCCGGTAGCTGCGCTGCAGCCAGGCGAGGGCACCCCAGCCGAGTGCCGCAAACGCGGCGCAGGCGAGGAGCGCCGCTAGGGCCAGGTAGCCGAGCAACGCCGCGTGCACGCCGATGCCGAGCGACTGTGCGATCGCGACGACGATCGCTACCGATGTCTCCTGGTATACGAATGCCGTGGTGATGACGCCGAGCACGCCGGCCGATACCAACGCCATGAAAGCCAGCACCAGCGGCGCGACCGCACGCACCCGGCGCAGTCGGAAGGCGGCGTGGAGGAGGGTCGGCGTAAGGTTGAAAAGCGCCCATTTGCCGAGCAGGCGAAGCGGCGATTCGCCGGACCAGGCAGGCAGGACGACATCGCCCAGGACGATCGAGGTCTCCGTCGGGGTGAATGCCAACCGGCCTCCGAGCGTCGCCAGGACAATAAAGTAGATGCAGACATTGAGCCACCGGATTGGCCGGCTGAAAGCGCCAGCCAGATCGATCGTCAATACAACCGGCCACGCCAGGCTCCAGAACAGGAAGAGGAACTGCAGCGGGTGAGCCGCCGCCCGCAGGAAGTTCACCTGGATTTGAGCGAACGCGAAGTAGGCGGCGCATGCGACCGCCAGGGCATAGAGAGCGCCCGCGATGGCATAGCGCAGCGCCTGCCGGCGTGGCCCGTCCACCGTTCTCCGGTACAGTCGCTCGGGCGATGTCTCGATGCGCGCGCGGCCGTCGGTGGCGATCGCCAAAGCGTTCCGCTCGAGCGGCGAGGCAACGCCGGCTTGCTCGGCCGAACGTATGGCCGCGTCCGCGGAGGCGGCCATGAGGCGCGCAACGGCGCGCCGATAACCCCACAGCAGGAGCGCCGATGCGATCAGGGTCAGGATCGATGCAACCAGCGCGATCGCCGCCAGCGCCCCGATGACGCCAATTCCGGTATGCGCGAGGACAAGCGACGACGGCATGGCGCGCTCTCACTTGCGCCGGACGCTCACACCTTCGAGCTCGATGAGGGGCGCGCCCTTCCAGTCCTTCCACAGCGACTTCCATTGGATCGTATCCGAGTCGAGGAAGTGCGCGTGGGCTTCGTAGGAAGCGGGCGAGAGCCGTCCGCTCTTCCACTCCATCGTTTGCGTGCTCTCGTTCCACGTCGGCGGCGGCAGCTCGAGCCCGTAGCCGGCCGCATCGAAAATAACGTAGCGGTACGACTTGGTGAAAACGTCGAACCAGAACATCGTCATGGTCCGGGTGCCGTCGGACTTGCGCGAGCTCTCGGCGCGCAGAAACCGCCCGTCGAGGACCCAGTCGAAAGTTTCGGTGTAGGTCACGTCCTGCGCCGGGGGCGGATGCAGCCGCCGCGCCTTGACCTCCCAGGTTCCGCGCCACTTGCCGATCACCGCGAGCGCGGAATCCGGCACGGCAAGCACCTGCGCCGCCCCCGTCTTGTTTGAATCCGCTGCGACCGCGGCCTGGCCGAGCAGGCAGAGCGCGGTCAGACCGCCAAGCAAGGTCGTCCTCGAATCCATCGCTGTCTCTCCTCGCGTGGCGCGGGCGCTGTCATTCTATCGAGCGTTCCCTATTTTCATGTCACGCTCGTCCCTCACCCCCAACCCCTCTCCCGGAGGGAGAGGGGAGCGTCGCGTCCGTATTGGACTGTCGTCCAATACGGAACGATCAATAATGTCGGCATGCCATGGTGCGGGGAGTGCGACGGGCGCCTCGATCCGAGGCGTGGCGGCTCCATGTGAGCACGGCAGGGAGTCTCGTTTTCGTGCGGATCCGGGCACGAGGGCGTAAGCTTCGCAGCGTCGGCAACGACCAATGTGCGGCGATTCGGGTCGCGACCGCGCCGGATCGGTTCGCCCGATCCACGGTGCCCGCGCGGGCCGTTTCGCCGCCATTTCAACGAGGAGCACTTGTCATGAGCTCGGCCGAAACGATCCCGTCCACCCTGCCGCGCTGGCAGAATACACGCCGGATTTTTCTTGCCGTCACACTCGCCACCACGCTCGCCGCCGTGCTCGGTGGCTGGCTGGCGCTGCCCGCCGCAGCCAGCAGTGAGGCGCGCGCGCTGCCGCCGTTCGCGCCCGGCGGCACTGCGGCGTCCGGGTCCGCCGAATCCGAGGTCGCGGTGCTCGCCGGCGGCTGCTTCTGGGGCGTCCAGGGTGTCTTCCAGCACGTCAAGGGCGTGACCAGTGCCGTCGCCGGCTATGCCGGCGGCGACAAGAAGAACGCCATGTACGAGGCCGTGGCCCACGGGTCCACGCGCCATGCCGAGGCGGTGCGAATCACCTTCGATCCGCGCCAGATCAGCTACGCCCGCATCCTGCAGATCTACTTCTCGGTGGCGCACGATCCGACGCAACTGAACCGGCAGGGACCGGACGTGGGCACGCATTACCGCTCGGCGATCTTTCCCGTCAACGAGGAACAAGCGCGAATCGCGAAGGCTTACATTGCGCAGCTCGATCGGGCGCGCGCGTTCGACGGCGCGATCGTGACCCGCATAGAGACCGGGCGCGAGTTCTTTCCGGCCGAGGAATACCATCAGGATTTCATGGCCCGCAACCCGCGCCATGCCTATATCGTCATCAACGATCTGCCCAAGGTCGCCGATCTGAGGAAGTTCTTTCCCGATTTCTATCGGCCGACACCCGTCCTGGTCCTGCAGGCCCGCAGGTAAGGACTTCCGCCTAGCGTCGCTACACCGGCGCTCGGAGTTGCAGACGTGGCGTCGAATCGGTGAACACCGCCTAGCTTTGCCCCTGCGCCGTCGCCAAGTTTCGGGCGCGTGCATCGCCATCTCGCGTGGTCCGCTGTCCGACAATCCTGCCGTCCTCGATCCGTATCACCTGGCTGCCGAAGACGGCGACGTCGGCGTCGTCGTGCGTGATCAGCAGGATAGGCACCTGGAAGCGTTCCCACACCTGCAGCACTTCCTGGCGCATCCGCGCCCGCAAGCCCGTATCGAGCGAATTGAACGGCTCGTCGAGCAGGAGCAGCCTGGGTCCCGCAGCGAGCGCGCGAGCGAGCGCGGTTCGCTGGCGCTGCCCCCCGGAGATCTGGCTGGGATAGCTGCCGGCCACCGGAGTCAGCTCGAATGCCGCCAGCAACGCGTCCACCCGGTCGCGGTGCTCGGGCCGCAGGCGATGGCCGATCAGCGGCGCCAGCGCCGCGGCGACGTTCTGATAGACCGTGCAGTGAGGAAACAGCGCGTAGTCCTGGAACACGTAGCCGATGCCGCGCCGGCGCGCCGGCACGTCGATTCCGGCCGCCGCGTCGAACAGCACCGTGTCGCCGAACCGGATCGAGCCCGAATCGGGACGCAGCAGGCCCGCGATTGCCTGCAGGGTCACGGATTTACCGGAGCCCGACGGCCCGTACAGCACGGCCAGGTTTTCGGTCACCGAGAACTGCACGCGAAGCTCGAACACGCGCTCCGGCGAGCGCAGCACCCGCCGGATGTCGACGCCGAGGTCCATCAGGCAGCGCGCAACCGCATGTAGCTCGTGCGCAGCACCTTGCTGGAGGCAACGAGCACGAGCACGCAGATGAGCGAGCTGACCACCACGAGAAAGTTCGCCGTGTCGTCCTCGCCGGCGGCGACCGATTCGTAGATGGTGATCGAGAGCGTCTGTGTCTTTCCGGGGAGGCTGCCCGCGACCATCAAGGTGGCGCCGAATTCGCCCATGGCGCGGGCGAACGCCAGCATGGTGCCGGCGAGGACACCGTGCCATGCCAGCGGCAGCGTCACGCGTAGGAAAACTTTCGCCTCGCGGTACCCGAGCGAGCGCGCCGCTTTTTCAAGATTGCCGTCCACGTGCTCGAACGCTGCCCGGGCAGCCTTGAACACGAGCGGAAACGCGACGATCGCCGCGGCGATCACGGCACCCTGCCAGGTGAAGATGAGCGTGAAGCCGAAGGTTTCGTACAGCCATTCACCGATGACGCCCTTGCGTCCCACCAGCACCAGCAGGTAATAACCGAGCACGGTGGGCGGCAGGACCATGGGCAGCGTCAGTATCGCATCGAGCGTCTCACGGCCCGGAAACCGGACCCGGGCGAGTGCGAAACCCGCGCTCACGCCAGCCACCAGGGCGAGCAGGGTCGCCCAGCCTGCGATTTTCAAGGTGAGCAGAAGCGGAACCCAGACCCCGCTGCTCATCACGAGCCCGGCGCCTGCGGTTGGCTGAAGCCATGGCGCGTGAAGATCGCCTGCGTCTGCGGCGATCCGAGCGACCTCAGGAACGATTCCGCGCTCGCGCGGTTCCTGGTGCCCTTGACGATTGCCACCGGATACACGATCGGGCGGTCCAGGGGAATTTCCGCGGCAACCACCACCTTTCCCGCCATGATGGCGGCATCGGTCGAATAGACGATCCCTGCGTCGGCTTCGGCGCGTGCGACGTAGTCCAGCGCCTGGCGCACGTTCTGCGCAAGAACGTACTTGGGCTCCAGCTTCGACCAGAGCCCCGCCTTCTGCAATGCGTCACGTGCATAGCGCCCCGCCGGCACGCTCGCCGGGTTGCCGATCGCGATGCGGTGAATGACTTCATCCTCCAGGCCCGGCAAGCCCGACGGCTTCGCCTTGGCGCCCGCCGGGACGATGAGGACCAGCTTGTTGTTGAGCAGGGTGCGGCGCGTGCCGGGCGCGAGCAAGCCTTGCTTCTCGGCGCGGTCCATGGTTTCCGCATCGGCGGTGGCGAACACATCCGCCGGCGCGCCCTTGGCGATCTGCGACAGCAGCACATTGGACGAAGCGAAGTTGAGCACCACCTTCTCGCCCGGATTGTTCTTCTCGAACAGCTTGCCCGCGTCGCGAAAGGCATTGGTCAGGCTGGCCGCGGCGGAGACGATCAGCTCGCCGGCGTGCGCGCAGGAAAGGGGCAGGAACGAGAACAGCACCAGCAGCAGGGTCCGGATCATGGCATGCCCTTGACGTATATATTGGAATATATCGACACTGGAACATATCGACCGGACCGAAGTATATAGCCAGATATTCCGGGGAGGCAATTGCAAATCAACATTGCAAATCGGCGCCACCGCCGGCTACGGGCGCAGCAGCTTCAGCAGCGCGGCGATCTCGGAGCGGGCCGAGGAACCGGCGATGGTCTCGATCGTGCGGTAGCGGCGGATGACTTCCTCGCCCATAGGGGTGACCACGGTGCTGCCGCCCGCAGGCCCGCCCTTCGTGGTCTCGACCACGGCGGAGCGGAACGAGTGGTTCATTGCGTCGACCAGCAGCCAGGCGCGCCGGTAGGACATCCTCAGCTTCTTGGCCGCCGCCGTGATCGAACCCGTGTCGATGATCGCTTCGAGCAGCGCGATCTTGCCCGGGCCGACCGCGATGTCGTCGCCCTTGCTGATGCGGATGCGGAACTTGAGAGCGGGCGCTGCCGGCATGGACGAGCCGCCTTCCTCGATCTATTTCTTCGCCAGCGTGGAGAGCGTTTCCATCGCGAGGTAGTACGGCATGCCGTCTTCCAGCGCCCGCCGCAGCGGGTGCGTCAGCACCGCGCGCGTGTAGCGAAGCAGCATGTCGGGCCTGGCTGCCAGCCGCGTCGCAATCTCCCACGCGCGCGGCAGCAGCTTCTCGCGCGGCATGAGCTCGGCGACGAGCCCCAAGGCTTTGGCCTCCTGCGCGCCGAGCACCTGACCCATCAGCATGAGGTAACGGGCTCGGTTCAAGCCCAGCAGCATCGTGTAGATCACGTTGATGCCGTCGCCGGGAACGATGCCGCCGTTGTGAAAGTGAGCGGTGTCCTCGAACGTCACATCGTCCGCGGCGATCACGATGTCGCACGCGAGCGCGAGATCGGCATGGCGCTTCGCCGGCCCATTCACCGCCGCGATCACCGGCACTTCGATATCGAGCATGGCGCTCACGAGCCGCTTCGCGTTCCGGAAGACGTGGTAAACGCCGGCGGGCGTGAGCTGCTCGCCATGGAAGAACGGCGCATCGGGATCGAGACGCGGGCCGGTGAACTCGTGGCCCGTGCCCGTGAGGATGATCACGCGGTTGTCGCGATCGCCGCCGATCTCGCGGAAGACATTCGCGACCTCGACCTGGGCGTCGAGATTCCACTGCAACGGGCCGCCGTCGGTGTGCAGGGTCATCTGGAGGATGCCGTCGCGGCGCTCGGTCGTGACGAAGCGGTAGTTGCTCATTGGGTCACCATGATCTGCAGCCGATACGTATCGCGCTGCGCCGGACCCGTGCTGCCGTGCCGTTCGAGCGCGCCGAGGTTCGCATCGCAGGCTGCGTTTACCGCTTCCAGGGTTACGCCTTCCACGATGACGATCCAGCGCGGCACCGTCGTCGGCCGTCCCTGGCGCTCCACCGGGACGATGCTGCTGGCCGCCTGGTCCGCGACGCAGAAGTGCGCGCCGGTGATCTCGGCAATTCCCGCGAGCGGCGGCAGCGCCTCGGCGACGAGATGCCGCTCGAGGCGCACCTCCTCACCGGGCTTGGCATCGAATCGCAGCGTCAGCACGCAGCCGCCGGTGCCGATGCCGAGCGTGTGCCTCACGGCTGCCAGGGCGCGCGAGCTGTTCTTGACGAACGGCGTGGTGCGCCGGGTGAGCTCGCTCGGCGCGTTCGCCTTGTCGAGATACGCCTTGCCCGTCAGGACACCGACATCCTCCACCTCGTAGCAGACGAGGAAGTCGCGACTCGCCTGCGCGGCGATATAGCGGCGTCCGCGAATGAAGCCCGGGATCGCGACCCGGCCCACCATGTGCTCGCGGCTGTGCCATTCGTAGTACGCGTGCCGGTGCTCCGGCGCCACGTCGCTCCAGTTCACCATCACGGCCTTGCCTGCCAGCACCTTGCTCCTCCTACCGATTCGAGGGTCGAGTCTTGCTCGTTGTTTGCCACGTGAAGACGGGAGTTACCTATGCACGTGGGCAAGGCCGGGCTGCGCCGCTAGTCCAGCCGCGCCCCCGACGCCTTCACCATACGCCCCCATTTGTCGATTTCCGAGCGAATGAACTTCGCGAACTCGTCCGGCGTATTGGTCATGACCGCCACGCCCTGCTTGGCGAGCCAATCTTTCGTCTCCGGCGCATTCATCGATTTCACCGTCTGGGCGTGCAGGCGCGCGACGATTTCGCTCGGCACGTTCGCCGGCGTGAGCAGCCCCCACCAGGACACGATGTCGATCTCCGGATAGCCCGACTCCGCGATCGTCGGCACTTCGGGCAACGGCGCAAAGCGCTTGGCACTCGTCACTGCGACTTGGCGCAGGCGTCCCGCCTTTACCAGCGGCTGCGCAGCGACCGGGGAGGTGAAATAGAGCGACGCTTCCCCCGCCAGCACGTTGGTCAGCGCCGGGCGCGCGCCCTTGTAAGGCACGTGCAGGAGCTCGATTCCGGCAACGCGCTTGAAATACTCGGTCGAGATGTGACCGGGGCTGCCGGTGCCCGCCGAGGCATAAACGATCGCGCCCGGTTTCGCGCGCGCAAGCGCGACGAGATCCTTCACCGTGTGCACCGGCAGCGATGGGTGTACGACGAGAAGGCTGGGAGAGCCGCCGACCAGACTCACCGGCGAGAAATCGCGCAGCGGGTCGTACGGCAGCTTCGTCATCAGATGCGGGTTGATCGCGAGATTGCTCGCCTGCCCGATGAAGATCGTGTAGCCGTCGGGCGCGGCCTTCGCCGCCGCATCCGCGCCGATCACGCCCGCTGCGCCGGCCCGGTTCTCCATGACGACCGGCTGGCCGAACGCTTCGCTCAATTTCGCTCCGAGCGTGCGTGCGAAGAAATCGGTCCCGCCTCCGGGCGGATACGGAATGATCATGCGCACCGGCTTGACGGGATACTCTTGCGCAGGACACAGCGCGGCGGTGAGGCCGAGTGCGGCACCGGCTGCGGAAAGCAGTGTTGCGAGTGCGAAGTTCATGGCTTGGTCTTATTCGTTCGAGTGATGCCGCATCTTAGCGCGCGATGACATGTCGTGGCACTTGCGCATAGCGGGGGGAAGCTTGCGCCAACCACGATTACGCCGCCTTCGTGGCTAGTGTGGTGAATCGTAAATTTGTCGTAATTCGTCATTCCCGCGCAAGCGGGAATCCAGAACGAGACTCCGCCTGGACCCCCGCGTTCGTGGGGGTGACGAACTTCTGACTCAGGACACTAGCGCCGGACGCCCGGCGTCTCGATCGGCAAGCCGCGCGCGCGCCAGGCGAGATAGAGCTCGAGGTCGAGCAGCTCTTCGGCGCCATACGCCGGCATCTCGGCGCGCACGCCGTAGTAGCAGGCGCGCAGCCGCCGCTGTAGCGAGCCGAGCGTTTGCCATTCGAGCCGATAGGCGGGATACGCGTTGCCATGACCTTGGCTGAGCGTTTGCGCGAGAAGCCGCTTGCCCCAGTTGCGCTGGTGGCAATGCACGCAGGCGAGGTTCATCTGGCCGATGCGGCGGTGATACAGGTCGCGCCCGCGCTCGAAGTGGCGCTGGTTCTGCGAATGCAGTTCCACCTGCATCGGCATGCCGCGCGACTGGTGCGCGACGTAGGTGCTGAGCGCCAGCAGCTCGTCGGATTCGTAGGGGAGCGGCTCGGCTTGCTGGTGGCGCGTGCGGCAGAGGTTCACGCGCCCCTCGATGTTCACCGGCCGTGCGCTCGCAGGATCGATCACGGGGTAGCGAACGGCCACGCCCCTCATGCTCTGTGCGGCATGCCCGTGGCAGTCGGCGCATGACTTGTTCGCTTTGCCGGCGGGCTTGTTCCAACTGGCCTCGCCGCGCGTCACCCACAGCATGCCGGGATTGGCGAAGTCGTCCGCCTGCATCGTGCGCACGTCCTTGCTGGCGAACTCGATGCCGGACTTCAGGGGGCTGGGGCGCCCGGATTCGGCGGCAAGCGCGATTCGATCCATAGCGGCGACGGCGATCGATGCGCACAGCAAAGCACGGGCAATGGTCGCTACGGCAACCGGGATGCTCATGCCGTCGAGCATACCTGCATCGGTTGCGGCGTGCGTCCGCGCGAGGCGCGACGATGGCGCGATGGGTCCGATCCGCGCCCGGATCAAGCAGTGACTTCGATCGACGCCCGCTCGGCTCCGCGTTCGCCCGCGTCGTCGACCCATTCGAACACGAGCCCCCCGCTCGCCTCGGCCACCGTGTAGAACTGCAGATACGGATTCGCCGCGACCCCCGATCCCAACTCGGCGCGGAACACTTCGTCGCCGTTGTAGCGGCATACGACCTGGTTGACGACGTTCTTCGGGATGGGCTTGCCGGAATTGTCGAAGCGAAAGCCGGTTTCCATCTTGTGCTGGATCGCGATGCGCACTTCGACGATCTCGCCGCGCTTGGCCTGTTTGGGTACCTGCACACGCGCAACCATGTCAGCGTCCCCCGCTCAGGATTCGTCCAGGCACGCCGACTCCGTGACCACGACCTCGGCGCTTCCCGACCAGAACGAACCGTCCGACACCTGTGCGATCGCGACCAGGCGTTGCGTGCCGTTCAACCGCACG
Organism: Betaproteobacteria bacterium; assembly: GCA_009377585.1. Classification (NCBI taxonomy): domain Bacteria; kingdom Pseudomonadati; phylum Pseudomonadota; class Betaproteobacteria; species Betaproteobacteria bacterium. The sequence continues at coordinate 63,820 of WHTS01000011.1, read as the reverse complement.
CGCGTCGCGACGATTGCCTTGCCGGACTTGGGGCCGAGGTGATAGGTGGCGATGACGGGCCGCGGATTGCGCTCCGAGAGCAGCGTGATCGCAACCACGTGGTCGGCGGCGGTCATGGGGCTTTCGACGCTCAACTTCAACGGCACCGAGTGGCCATTGTCCGCAAGCCGCGGCGTATCGACGACGACCCGCCCCTCGCGCACCGGCTTGCCGCCGCTGATCTTGTCGATCAACGGCGCGAGGTCGTTGTTCTCGGCCGCCCGAGCGCGCGTTGCCGATAGCAACGGCAACGCGCCGAGCCCGGCCAAGGCGGTCATGAAGCGGCGTCGTGCGTGCGTTCGCATCAGCGTAAGTGCGCCAGATAGGCGATCGTGTCCTCGATCTGCTGCGCGGTGAGTATCGGCTTGCCGCGAAAAGCTTGGGCCACCTGGTTCAATCCGTCAACCCGGTAATAGGAAGGCATGATCGTATCCCGATTCAGGCGCATCGAATCGACCAGCTGCAGCCGCAATTGCCCGCGGCTCAGGCGCGCGCCGACGCCGGACAGCGGCGGCGCCAGATTCCCCATGAAGCGCGCGCCGCTTTCAGGCAGCGCGTGGCAGAGCAGGCAATTGCCGTCGCGGCCCATGACGATCTTGCGACCCTGCGCCGGATCGGACGCGACCGCCACGAGCGGTTGCGGGATCGCGTCGCCCTCGATGCGGAAGTCGACCAGACCGTTGCCGGCGGTGGCGCAGCCGAGCAACGCGAGCAGCGGTAGAAGCATAACGGACGACAAACCACCCCGCCCGCTCGCGCGGGCACCCCTCCTTGGTAAGGAGGGGATTTGGTTTCCTCTAACGAGGCTCACGGGGATTGGTTTTTCCCCTCCTCTCATGAGAGCGACCCGGGGTTTCGAAGGATGTGCCTGCGCACATCCGAGCCGGCGAGCGCCCGAAGCGCTGCATCGCATCGGGCCTCGTGGCGCGAAGCGCCGGGGGTGAGGCCGGGAATTCGCGGACCATGGTCCGCGCCGGGCGAACGGCATCGGCCTGCATGCCGATGCGCGCCCTGCAAGGGGTGTGGTTCACTGCTCGCACATGACCGCCGTTTGCGCACATCCTCTGCGGCAAGGAGCAAAAACCGAGCACCGCCCCGCCACATTAGACGAGCGTCATGCCGTGATTCTTCAGCGGCAGGCTTCGCACCGGCTTGCCGGTCGCGGCGAAGATCGCGTTCAACACCGAAGGCGCGATCACGCAGATGGTCGGTTCGCCCACTCCGCCCCAGAAATCATAGGTCGGGACGATGACGGTCTCGACCTTGGGCATCTGCGAAACGCGCAGCAGCGGATAGCTATGGAAATTGAGCTCGGCGATGCGCCCGTTCGCCACCGAGCACTCGCTCAGGAAGGTGCTGAGGCCATAAGCCACCGAGCCTTCCACCTGCGCCGCGATCTGGTCGGGATTGACGGCGTGGCCGCAATCGAGCGCGAGCACCATGCGATGCACCTTGACCTCGCCCTTGCCGCTCACCGAGACCTCGGCGACCGCGGCCGAATAGCTGCCGTAGCCCATGAACTGCGCGAGCCCGCGATAGATGCCGTTGGGCAGCGGTTTGCCCCAGTTCGCGCGCTTGGCTACGGCTTCGAGAACAGCGAGGTGCTTGGGATGGTTCTGCATCAGCGTGCGGCGGAATTCGAGCGGATCCTTACCGGCGGCCTTCGCGACTTCGTCCATGAAGCACTCGAGATACAAACCGTTCTGGTTGGTGTTGACGCCGCGCCACGGGCCGACCGGCACGTGCGTGTTGCGCATCGCGTATTCGGTGCGCAGGTTCGGCGCCGAGTAGCCCAGCTGCGCGTCGCCCGCGAGCGTCTTCCAGTAGCCCTGCAACTGACGGCGGTCCTTGCCGCCCTTGATCGCCGCGGGGTTGAGGTAGGCGTTGATCGATTGTCCCGACACGCGGATGTGCAGCGCCGTGAGGTTGCCTTGTGCATCGAGCCCGGCGGCGAGCTTGCACTGCGAGATCGGGCGGTAGAAGTCGTGCGCCTGGTCTTCTTCGCGGCTCCATGCCAGCTTCACCGGCACGCCAGGGAACTGCTTCGCGACCGCGACCGCCTGGCGCACGTAGTCCTGCGTGCCGCCGCGGCGGCCGAAGCCGCCGCCCAGGTCGTGCTTGTAGACCTCGCACTTCTCCAGCGGCAGGCCCGACGAGGTCGAGAGCACCGCGAGCGATGCTTCCGGATTCTGCGACGGCACCCAGCATTCGGCGCGATCGGCGCTGAGCTTCACCGTGCAGTTCATCGGCTCCATGGTGGCGTGGGCGAGGAACGGCGTGGCGTAGACCGCTTCGACTTTCTTCGCCGCCGCGGCGATCGCCTTCGGCGCATCGCCCTCGTCGATATCGGCGAAGGCGTCGTTGGCGCTCAACCCCTCCTTCAGATGCGCCGCGATACTGGCGCTGTCGACCTTGGCGTGGCTGCCTTCGTCCCACACCTTGGGCAACGCATCGAGCGCGCTCTTGGCCCGCCACCAGGTATCGGCGACCACGGCGAGCGTCGCGTCGTCGATGCGCACCACGCCGCGCACGCCACGCCGGCCCTTGATCTTGGCCTCGTCGTAGCTCGTGAGCTTGCCGCCGAACACGGGGCAGGCCATGACGGCCGCATGCAGCATGTCGGGCAGCTTCAGGTCGATCGAATAGACCTTCGCGCCGGTCAGCTTGTCGGCCGTGTCGAGGCGCTTCATCGGCTTGCCCGCGACCTTCCACTGCTTCGGATCCTTGAGCTGGATACTCTTCGGGTCCGGCGGCGTCAGGCGCGAGGCGGCTGCGGCCACCTTGCCGTAGCTCGTGCTGCGGCGGGATTGAGCGTGCGTGATGACGCCGTCCGCCACGCTGAGCTCGCCCACCGGCACGTTCCATTCGTTGGCAGCGGCCTGCAATAGCATCATGCGCGCGGCGGCCCCGCCGCGGCGCACGTAGTCCTCGGAGCCGCGTATGCCGCGGCTGCCGCCGGTCGACATCGCGCCCCAGACGCGCTTGCGCGCGAGGTTCTGGCCGGCGGTCGGCTGCTCGGTGGTGACCTTCTTCCAGTCGCATTCGAGCTCTTCGGCGACTAGCTGCGCGAGTCCGGTAAGCGTGCCTTGGCCCATCTCGGAGCGCGCGATGCGAATGACCGTGGTGTCGTCGGGCTTGATCACGACCCAGGCCGTGACTTCGGGCGCGGCCTCCGCGGCGATCTGGGCGCGCGCGGATGACGCGCCGAACATACTGTTGATCCCGAGGGCGAAACCGCCGCCGGCTGCGGTGGTGGCGATCAGGAATTGGCGGCGCGAACGGTTCACGCTGCGAGCGCTGTGCGAAGTGTTCACGGTCATGTCCTTTCGCCTAGGCGTTGTCGGGCTCGACCACCGAATAGATGCTGCCGACCCGGGTGTTGCCGGCGGCCATGTGCACCGCCGCCCGGATGCGCTGATACGTGCCGCAACGGCAGATGTTGGTCATCGCTTCGTCGATGTCCTGGTCGGTCGGCTTCGGTTTCTTGCGCAGCAGCGCCGCCGCCGCCATGATCTGGCCCGACTGGCAATAACCGCATTGGGGCACGTCGAGCGCTGCCCACGCGCGCTGCACCGGGTGCGATCCATCGCGCGACAGGCCTTCGATCGTCACGATGCGCTTGCCGGCCGCAGCCGAGACAGGGATCGAGCACGAGCGCACGACCTCGCCCTCCATGTGCACCGAGCACGCGCCGCACTGCGCGATGCCGCAGCCGTATTTCGTGCCGGTAAGCCCCATGATCTCGCGCAGTGCCCACAACAGCGGCATTTCCGGTTCGGCATCGATCTGCTGCGATTTGCCGTTGACGTTGAGCTCGATCATCGTCGCCTCCTCAGGCTCAGGAAATGGGCGGTGCCAGGCTACCGGGGTCCCGCCTCGCCCTAGGGCGGACGGCCTGCAGCAATCGCGTACGCGACAATACCGGTAGCACATTACCCCTCGCCGTACGGAAGGGTCAAGAAGCGCGTGATGGTCCGTCCGAGATGGGTGAGGCGTGTGTGCGTCCTCGGATACCACCCCGTCCGCGACATTGTCGCGTCCCGCCCCTCCTCGGTCAGGAGGGGAATGCACCCCGTCCGCGACATTGTCGCGTCCCGCCCCTCCTCGGTCAGGAGGGGAATGCACCCCGTCCGCGACATTGTCGCGTCCCGCCCCTCCTTGCCAGGAGGGGAAGACTGAACACTACCTCCTTGTCGAGCTTGCCAGGAGGGGAAGAGGAAGATTGAACACTACCCTCCTCGTCGAGGAGGGTCGCGGTCGAAGGACGCGGGGTGGTCAGGCGTTCCAGGCGTTTCGAACGGCGGCTCAGGCCCTGGCCGAGCCGTCGCTGCGCGGTTAGAGCGGAGCGATGCGATCGATCTCCGCCAGGTCCGCCGCATCGAGCTTCCACCCAACCGCCGCGACGTTCATCGCCACCTGCTCGGGCGAGGTGGCGCCGGCGATGACGCTCGGAACCACCGGCTGCGCCGCAAGCCAGCCGAAGGCGAGCTCGAGCAGGGTGTGGCCGCGGCCGCGGGCAAAAGCTTCCAGCGCTTCCACCCGGGTCCAGTTGGTATCGGTCAGGAAGCGGTTGGCGTAGCGTTCGCCGCGGGTGATACGGCCTGCCTCCGGCAGCGGTGCATCGCGCCGGTATTTTCCGCTCAGCAGGCCGCTCGCGAGCGGATAGTAGGGCAGCAGCCCCAGTCCCTGCGCGCGCATCGCGGGCACGTGCTCGTGCTCGGCATCGCGCACGAGCACGCTGTATTCGAGCTCGCACGCGACCAGCGGTTCGAGCCCGCGGTGACGCGCGGTCCATTGCATGTCGGTGAGCTTCCATGCCGGCGTGCTGGAGCAGCCGAGGTAGCGCACCTTGCCTTGACGGACCAGGTCGTCGAGCGCCCGCAGCGTCTCTTCGAGCGGCGTTTCGGGGTCTTGCCGGTGCAGCTGGTAGAGATCGATCCAGTCGGTCTGCAGACGCTGGAGGCTCTCCTCGACCGCGCGCACGATGTAGCGCCGCGAGCCGCCTTGACGCTCGCCCGAGCCATCCATCGGGCTGCCGAACTTGGAAGCGATGACGATATCCTTGCGGCGCGGCCCCAGGCATTCGCCGAGACAGGTCTCGGAGCCGCCGCGGTTGCCGTACACATCGGCCGTATCGAACAGCGTGATGCCGGCATCGAGCGCCTTGTGGATGACTGCGCGCGAGGTTTCGGCATCGATGCGCAAGCCGAAGTTGTTGCAGCCCAGGCCCAGCAGCGAAACGCGCAAGCCCGAGTTTCCGATGTGACGATGCTCCATGGGATCAGGTCAGCGCACCGCGTGCCGCCACCGGCCACAGGCACTCGACGCGGTTATGGCGGATGCCGACGTACCAATCGTACAGGTTGACCGTCGGGTCGCAGTGGCCGGGGATGAGGCGCAGCTTGTCGCCCACGTCCAGCCCCTCGACCGTGCCCGTGACATCGAGGCGGCCATGCTCGTCGGAGGCGCGCGCAAACACGGCTTGCGAAAAATCGGGGACGACCGGCATGCCCGAGTCGACGCTCAACGCCTTCAGCCCCGCATCGACGATCGCGCGCTCGGGCGCCGGGCGGCTCATGACCGTGCTCCAGACATACAGGCTTTGCTCGAACTGCGGCCGCGCCTTGCCTTCGGCGTCGAGGTTCCGGTTGTAGTCGGCATCCATGAAGACATAGGAGCCGCATTGCAGCTCGGTGTAGAGATCGCTCGCGGCTTCGAAGGCGAACGATCCGGTGCCCGCGCCCGTTACGCGCGGACACGCGATGCCGGCTTCTTCGATCAGGCGCCTGGTCTCGCGGGCGGCTGCGACCGCACGCTCGATCGCGCCGCGGCGCTCGTCGTAGCTGCGGATGTGCTGCGCCGAGCCCTGATACGCTTGCAGGCCGTCGAAGCGCAAATGCTTCGACGCCGTCACGACCCGCGCCAGATCGAGCGCCGCCTGGCCCGGTGCGACGCCGCAGCGATTGGCGCCGACATCGATCTCCACCAGCACCGTCACTTGCGCATCGAACTCCGCCGCCGCATCTTCGAGCTCGGTGACGTTGCCGGCATCGTCCACGCACACGGCGATCCGGGCCTGGCGGGCGAGCGCGGCAAGGCGGCGCAGCTTCGATGCGCCGACGACCTCGTTGGCGATCAGCACGTCGTCGACGCCGCCTGCAACCAGCGCCTCGGCCTCGGCCACCTTCTGGCAGCACACGCCCACGGCGCCGAGCGCCATCTGCTTGCGTGCGATGATTGGTGACTTGTGCGTCTTCGAATGCGGACGCAGCCGTGCCGGGCGGCCTTGCAGCAGGCGCGGCAGGGCCTGCAGATTGCGTTCGAACGCGTCCAGATCGATCACCAGCGCGGGCGTATCGACTTCGGAGAGCGGTGTGCCGATGTCTGCGGGCGGACGATTCGCCATCAATCTACTCCTGAGCCGTTGTGCCTGCCGGGTGGAACGAAAACAGAATATCATGCGCCCGGGCCGCAACGACAAGGAGCAACGGCGGTGAGATTGATGCGCTACAGCCGCAGACACGAGCCCGCGGCGCTCGCTCGCATGGGCGTCCTGGTCGCGGACGAAATGGTGGCGGACCTGCGTGCCGGGCATGCGCTGTTCCTGCTGGAGGAACGCGGCAATGCCAAGAGCGAAGCGCTGGCCGAAATCTTCGTTCCGCCCTACATCACGCAGTTCCTGCACCTCGGCGAACCGGGCTGGGAGGTGCTGGCCGAAACCTACGCCTGGATGGCGGAGCTCGTGCACAAGGATCCGGCGGCGCGGGGCTTGCGCGGCGAAGATCTTTTCATCCCGCTCGCCGAGTGCCGGCTCTACGCGCCGCTGCGGCCGGCGAAGCTGCTTGCCGTCACCGACAACTACCGGCCGGCGCCGCCCCGGGGATTCGAGGGCGGCGTGCCGGGCGCATTCGCCAAGCTCACCTCGGCGGTCGTCGGACCGGGACGCGACATCATCAAGCCGGCGGTGTGCGAAGTGCTGGATTGCGAGACCGAGCTTGCAGTCGTGATCGGGCGCAAGTGCAAGCACGTCTCGGCGGAGAAGGCGATGGAATTCGTCGCCGGCTACACGATTCTCAACGACGTCACCGCGCGCGACGTGACCGAACGCGAACGGGCCGGCGGCAACATGCTCATCGGTAAGAGCTACGATACCTTCGCCCCGCTCGGTCCGTGGCTGGTGACGCGCGACGAGCTGCCCGACCCGATGCGGCTGCAGGTTCGCACCCGCGTGAACGGCACCGTGCGCCGGGAAGGCAATACGTCCGCCATGGTGCACCCGGTAACCACGCTCGTATCCTACTTTTCGCAGCTGACCTTGATGCCGGGAGACATCATCGCGACCGGCTCGCCGCCTTCGCCGTCGCCGGGTACGCAGCGCACATTGGTCGCGGGCGATCGCATCGAGTGCGAGATCGAGTCGATCGGCGTTCTGCTCAACGCCGTGGTCGACGAGCCCGAGTGAGGCGAGGCGGCGCGGCTTTGCTCGTTCGTATCGTTCTCCTGAGTACGCTGGCGCTCGCCGCGATGCGCGCGGGTGCACTCGAAACCGAGGGCGCGCTGCGGCCCGAGATCGAGGCGTTCGTGCAGGACATGAACCTGCGCCACGGCATGGGCAGCGCCGAGTTGCGCCTGATTCTGCGCCAGGCACGGGTGCAACCGGACATCCTGCGCGCGATGTCCGCGCAGGCCACGCCGCGGCCTTGGCACCGCTACCGGCCGTCATTCGTCAATGCCGAGCGGATTGCCGGCGGCGTGCGCTTCTGGAACCGGCATGCCGAGCTGCTCGCGCGCGCCGAGCGCGAGTACGGCGTTCCGGCCGAGATCGTCGTCGCCACGATCGGCGTCGAGACCGTGTACGGCAGCTACACCGGTTCGCATCGGGTGCTGGATGCGTTGACCACGCTCGCGTTCGATTTTCCGCGCCGGGCGGACTTCTTCCGTGGCGAGCTGGAGCAGTTCCTGTTGCTGGTGCACGAAGGCGTGCTCGATCCGCTGCGCATGCGCGGCTCGTATGCGGGTGCCATGGGCGTGCCGCAATTCCTGCCCTCCAGCTTCCGCGACTACGCAGTCGATTTCGACGGCGACGGGAATCGCAAACTGTGGGACGGCGCGGCGGATTCGATCGGTAGCGTCGCCAACTACTATCGCAGCTTCGGCTGGCAGGCCGGCCGGCCGATCGCCGTGCCGGCCAAGGTCGAAGGCCAGGGTTACGTCGTACTGGCGGAGCAAGGCATCGAACCGCGCTTCGACGCCCAGGCGCTGACGCAGGCGGGCGTTACGCCGTTGGCGGACATCGGCGCCGACACCATGGCGATGCTGGTGCTCGAAGGCAGTAGCGGCAACGAGTACTGGCTCGGGCTCAACAACTTCTACATGATCACGCGCTACAACCGCAGCGTGAACTACGCGATGTCGGTGTTCCAGCTTGCGCGCGCGATTCGCAATGCCCGCGAGAGCGCCGCGGGCGCGGGAGCAGTCGCCCGGTAGTCAGCGACCGATTCGTTTCCGGCTTGCGTCTTCACCGAGCTTCCTTCGGGAACGCGACCAGATGGTCGATCTCGACCCGGATGCCGATGCGCTCGCCGATCGCGTGATTGTGATGGCTCGGCACCAGCGACAGCACCCGGCTTCCGCCCGGCAAGCGCAGCGTGTAGAGAAACTCGGCGCCGCGAAACGCCTTGTGCAGCACTTCCGCGCGGGCAGTGCTCGCATCGTCGTGCAGAACGTCGTCGGGCCGGATCAGCACTTCGACCCTTTCGCCATCCGCGAAGCCGAGCGCACGCGACGAAGCCAGCATGCCCAGATCGCAGCCGATGTGGTGGGCATCCTGGACCACGCCGGGCAGGAGAACGCCCTGGCCGATGAAATCCGCGACCAGGCGCGAGCCGGGCCGGTGGTACAGCTCGTACGCGCTGTCCCACTGCTGAATGCTGCCGGCATGCATGATGCCAATTTCGTCGGCGAAGCTGAACGCCTCGTGCTGGTCGTGCGTGACCAGGAGCGCGGTCGTGTTCTGCTGCTTGAGGATCGAGCGCACCTCGGCAGAGAGCCGTTCGCGCAGATCCACGTCGAGATTGGAGAACGGCTCGTCCAGCAGCAGCAATTGCGGGCGCGGGGCGAGCGCGCGTGCCAGCGCGACGCGCTGCTGCTGGCCGCCCGAGAGCTCGTGCGGATACTTGCGTGCCGCAGCGGCGAGACCCACGACTTCGAGCAGCTCGCCAATGCGCGCTTCGCGCTCGCGCCGCGGGAGCGCGCCGAGCCCGAAGCCGACATTGCCGGCGACCGTGCGGTGAGGAAACAGCGCGTAGTCCTGGAACACCATGCCGATACGGCGCTGCTCCGGGGCGAGAAGATAGCCGGGCCGGCTCACGATCTGACCGTCGAGTCGGATCTCGCCGCCGCGCAACGGCTCGAAGCCGGCGATGCAGCGAAGCACGGTGGTCTTGCCGCAACCCGATGTGCCGAGCAGGCAGGCGATGGTCCCGCGCTGGATGCTGAACGACACCGCGTGCAGCACTTCGACTTCGCCGTAGCGCTGCGCAACCGAATCGAGCACGAGCAGCGCAGGCGAGGCGGGAGCGACCATGCGAGGATTATATGGGCGAGGGGAGCGTATCGCGGCAAACGACGCGGGCAACGGGCTGTCGAGCGCGCGTGATGCGCGAACGAGACGGTAGAATCGGCTCTCGCCGCAGCCGTTGCGCGAACCGCCTCGATGACGACCACCACCGCATCCGCTCCGCGCGCATCCCGCCCGGCTGCCTACCGCGCGCTCGGCGCGCTGGGCTGGAGCGCGATCGTGGCTGCGGTGCTCATCTTCGTGCCGATCGCCGCGGTGCTGTCCAACGTGTTCTCGCACGGCGGCGAAACCTGGAAGCACCTGGTCGATACGGTGCTGCCCGGGTATGTCGCCAACACCGCTTTATTGGTCCTCGGCGTCGCCTACGGGGTAGTCTCCATCGGCGTGCTGTCGGCATGGCTGGTAACGGCGTACCGCTTTCCCGGGCGGCAATTCCTGCAATGGGCGCTGATCCTGCCGCTCGCGATGCCGGCTTACGTCATGGCGTATGCCTACACGGACTGGCTGCAGTTCACCGGTCCGGTGCAGACGTGGCTGCGCGAGCTGACCGGATGGCGCGCGCGCGAATACTGGTTTCCCGAGATTCGCTCGCTGGGGGGCGCGATGGCCGTGCTGTCGTTCGCGCTCTATCCGTATGTGTACCTGCTCGCGCGGGCGTCGTTTCTCGACCAGTCGCGCGCAGCCGCCGAAACGGCGCGCCTGCTCGGCTACGGTCCTTGGGGGACGTTCTTCCGGGTCGCGTTGCCGTTGGCACGTCCCGGCATCGTTGCCGGGACGGCGCTCGCATTGATGGAAGCCTTGGCGGACTTCGGCACGGTGTCGTACTTCGCCGTGCAGACCTTCACCACCGGGATTTATCGCGCGTGGCTTTCGCTCGGTGACACGGTTGCCGCGGGCCAGCTTGCAAGCTGCCTGCTGGCATTTGTCGCGCTGGTCCTGGTCGCGGAACGCATCTCGCGCGGCAAGGCGCGCTACCACAATGTTTCCGCGCGGGCCCGAGCGGCACCGCAGCCGCTGCACGGGTTCGCCGCGGCGGCCGCATTTGCCGCCTGCTTCGCACCGCTGCTGTTCGGATTTCTGCTGCCTGTGGGCATCCTGGCAGAGCTCGCCTGGGAGGAAGGCGCGGTCGTGAGCCCGCGCCTGGTTTCGCTGATCGGGAATACCTTCACACTGGCCGGGATCACCGCGGTGTTGGCGATCGTTGCAGCCACGCTCATGGCCTATGCGGGACGCGTGGTGCGCAGCCCCGTCGTGACGGCAGCCAATCGGATCGCGGCCCTGGGCTACGCGATCCCGGGCGCGGTGATCGCCGTCGGCATCCTGGTGCCGCTGGGCAAGCTCGACAACGCCCTGGCGGACTGGCTGCGGGAGCAGTTCGGCATGCATACGGGGTTGCTGCTCACGGGGACTATCGTCGCGCTGGTGTATGCCTACCTGGTGCGCTTTCTCGCCATCGCGTTCCAGTCGGTGGAAGCAGGGCTCGCGCGCATCACGCCCTCGATGGACGATGCCGCCCGCAGCCTCGGTGCGGGACCCGCCGCCACGCTCGCCCGCGTGCATGCGCCGATGCTCTGGAGCAGCCTCCTCGTCGCAGGCCTGCTGGTGTTCGTGGACGTCATGAAGGAGCTGCCGGCCACGTTCGCCATGCGGCCGTTCAACTTCGATACGCTGGCGGTCGAGATCTACAACCTGACCAAGGACGAGCGCCTGGGCGAGGCGGCTGCGCCCTCGCTCGTCATCGTTGCGATCGGTTTGATCCCGCTGATCGTGCTATCGCGACAGATGAGCCGGTCGCGTGGACCGCACTGAGGACGACCCGCCAAAGGTCCACGCCGGCTCCCGGCGCTACTTATAGCCGACCCGGTCGGCGATGCGCTGCGCCGCCGCCTGGTTCTCGCCCAGGCGCGCCGCGTTGATCGCGTCGAGCTTGAACTCGCCGAGCGACTCGAGCTCGGGATTGTCGAGCTTCACGCTCGACACCACCGGCCACTCGTTGTTGCCGTTGGCGAAGTAGGTCTGCGCTTCGTCGCTGGCGAGATACTCGAGGAACAGGCGCGCGGCTTCCTTGTGCGGCGCGTGCTCGAGCATGCCGCCGCCCGAGATGTTCATGTGCGTGCCGCGGTTGCCCTGGTTGGGAAACACGACCGCGAGGTGTTCGTACACCTTCTTGTCGTCGGGCTTGGACGATCGCATCAGGCGCACGTAGTAGTACTGGTTGGCGACCGCGATGGCGCATTCGCCTGCGGCGGCAGCGCGCAACTGGTCGGTATCGCCGCCTTTCGGGTCGCGCGCCAGGTTCTCCTTCACGCCCTTCGCCCAGGCTTCGGCCTTCTGCTCACCGAGATGAGCGACCATGCTGGCGATGAGCGAAAGCATGTACGGGTGCGAGGCCGAGCGGGTGCAGATCTTGCCCTTCCACTTCGGGTCGGCCAGGTCTTCGTAGTTTTTGATCTCGTCCGGCTTCACCACGGCCTTGTTGTAGGCGATGACGCGCGCCCGCGCCGAGAAGCCGAACCAGTGATTGTTGGGGTCGCGAAACGCGGCGGGAATGCGCGCTTCGAGCACCGGGGACTTCACGGCTTCGAAAATGCCCGCCCGGTCAGCGCGCCAGATGCGGCCGATGTCGACGGTGATGAAAACATCCGCGGGGCTGTTCGCGCCTTCGCTCTTGATGCGCTCGAACAGCGCATCCTCGCCGCCCTCGATGCGATTGATCTTGATGCCGGTCTTCTTGGTGAAGCCTGAATAGAGCGCTTCGTCGGTCTTGTAGTGGCGCGCGGTATAGAGGTTCAGCACTTTGTCCTGCGCAAGCGCGAACGACGTGGCGCCGACCAGCGCAATGGCTGCGAGCGCGCGGCCGGCAATGCAACGAGGGAGGGCGAAAAACATCGGGGGGCTCCTTGGGCGCGTTCTGTTTTGTTCGAGCTGGAGCATAGTACGAATGAGAATGATTCGCAACAGATTAGCGTGCAATCATTGTCAGTAAAGGCCATGGGCAGATCGGAGGGCAAATGATGTGCGGCGGGCCGCGGCGCCCAAGCAGGCGAGCAAGCAACCGAGAAAGCAGCAGGCTAGAGACCGATGCGGCGCGCGCCGTTGTAGCGCTTGGCCCAGTAGGCCTGGGTCATGTCGACGATGTTGACAGTCTTGCCGGCCGATGGGGCATGCAGGAAGCGTCTCTCGCCCAGATAGATGCCGACGTGCGAAAACGGCCGCCGCCTGGTATTGAAGAATACAAGGTCGCCCGGGCGCAATTCGTCCAGCGCGATCGGCGTCCCGAGCCGCGCCATGCCATACGAATCGCGCGGTAGCACCATGCCCGCGATCTGCCGAAAGACGTGGTTTACCAGGCCGCTACAGTCGAACCCGGTCTGCGGCGAACTACCGCCCCAGCGGTAGTGGACGCCCACGAGCGAGAGCGCGTAGAAGATGATCTCGCCCGCCCGCTCCATGTACGGGTGGGTGGCCTGGTATTGCGCCTGGGGTTGCGCTTCGGGTATCCCGTGCGCTACGTCGGCAGCGCTGCTGGGCACGCCTGTTAGAAATCCGAGAAGAATTGCCACTGCGGTTGTGATTTTTTTCATGGCGGGCGTATGGTAAGCGAACTTTTTCACGCCTGTAAACGGCCGCAAAGTGACCAACTTTCGTCTTAATTTCGCCGAAATTTTGTAAGCATTTGATGTTTAGGATAAATTTATCGCATCGAGACCTTGCCTCGGTGTCGATGGCAAGAATCCGATCGAATTCGATTCCATAGGGCGCGGTGCGGTGGAGGCTTCGGTCGGGTCGCAGTGCACCAATCCCCACGAGCGGCCATCTGAAAGGCTTGCACCAGGCGCTGCAAATCGTTCCTGAGTTTCCTCTTCGATAACGCGCCGCCACTGTCGATTTCCATCGAGACGCGTCCGGAGGTGGGCGAAGGTTTCAATCCGCTCGCTTCGCTCTTCAAGCAGTTCGAGCTGATCTACGTGGTGGGCGACGAGCGCGACATCGTGGGCTCGCGCACCAATCATCGCGGCGGGCCGGATCGACACGACGCTGCCGTTCGAAGATCTGCGGCAGCGCTCCCTGATCAACGAGGCTGCGCAGGCGGCCGACGGCGCGGCCGATTTCTCGCAGCGAATTCGCGCATCCTTGCAGACGATTCCCGCTGATCCGCCGTGATCCGCATTGGCTGGCCGCGGGCTTTGCGGTAGGCTCGTGTCGCCCAATCCCCGATCCCGGCCATGAATCACGTCTTTCACCGCAACGCCACCGCCGCCTATCCGCTCGCCGTGCGCGGCGAAGGCGCATATCTGATCGACTCCGCCGGCAAGCGCTATCTGGACGCCTCGAGCGGCGCGGCGGTCTCCTGCCTCGGCCACGACGATCCCGAAATCATCGCGGCCATCAAGGCGCAGCTCGACCGGCTGCCCTACGCCCACACGTCATTTTTCACCACCGAGCCGATGGAAGCGTTGGCGGACGAGCTGATCGCGCGCGCGCCGGCCGGCATGGAGCGCGTCTACTTCGTCTCGGGAGGATCGGAGGCGATCGAGGCGGCGCTCAAGCTCGCGCGCCAGTATTTCGTCGAGACCGGGCAGCAGAGCCGCCGCTACCTGATCGGACGCCGGCAGAGCTATCACGGCAATACGCTGGGTGCGCTCGCGGTGGGCGGGAACATGTGGCGCCGGCAGCAATTCGCGCCGTTGCTGATGGAAGCGCGGCATGTCTCGCCTTGCTACGAATATCGCGAGCGCGCGCGCAACGAGACGCAGGAGGGCTACGCACGCCGCCTCGCCGCGGAGTTGTCGCAGGAGATCGAGCGGCTCGGGCCGGAGAACGTGATCGCCTTCGTTGCCGAAACGGTCGTGGGTGCGACGCTCGGCGCCGTGCCCGCCGTGCCGGATTACTTTCGCCTGATGCGCGAAGTGTGCGACCGCCACGGCGTGCTGCTCATCCTCGACGAGGTCATGTGCGGCATGGGCCGCACCGGCACGCTGTACGCCTGCGAGCAGGAAGGCATCGTGCCGGACCTCGTCTGCATCGCCAAGGGCCTGGGTGCGGGTTACCAGCCGATCGGCGCGACGCTGGTGCAAGGACGCATTCACGATGCGATCAAGAACGGCTCGGGTTTCTTCCAGCACGGGCACACCTACATCGGTCACGCGCTCGCCTGTTCGGCGGCACTCGCCGTGCAACGCGCCTTCGTCGAGCGCGGACTGGTTGAGCGCGTGCGCGCACTCGGCGGTGGAGTCGAAGCGCGTTTGCGCAGCCGGCTCGAGGCGCACCCGCACGTCGGCGATATCCGCGGCCGGGGCTTTTTCTGGGGCGTGGAATTCGTGCAGGATCGCGCCACCCGGGAGCCGTTCGACCCGGCGCTCAAGATCAACGCACGCATCAAGGCCGAGGCCATGAAGCTGGGGCTGCTCTGCTATCCCATGGGCGGCACGCTCGACGGCGTGCGCGGCGATCATGTGCTGATCGCGCCACCCTACATCGTGTCGGAAGCGCAGCTCGACGAGCTGACCGACAAGCTGGGGCGCGCCGTGGATGCGGTGCTCCGGGGGCCCTGATCAGGCGCGCGCGCCGGCTGCCCGCATGGCGCCTTCGCGCTGCGCCAGGTGCAGCCGGTGCAGGCTGATCTTGCGCACTTCGAGCTTGCTCGCTTCGATGTGGGAGGCGATCAGCATCTCGGCTTGCTGCGCCTTGCCGGTGAGCACCGCGCGCAGCAGCGCCGCATGCTCGTCGTAGGTGCGGCTGATGCGCTCTGCCTGGGTGAAGTCGAGCCGGCGTACGATGCGGATGCGCTCGGCGACATCGCAATGGATGCGGGCGAGCTCGGCATTTCCGGTCGCGGCAACCAGCGTGGCATGGAATTCCTCGTCGAGCCGCGCGACCTCGTGACCATCCTGCAGGCGGGCTCGCGCGCCGACCAGCCAGATCTTCTTGAGCCCTTCCAGCGCCTCGACGGGCGCAGCCGCGCATAGCTTGCGCACGGCGGCGAGCTCCATGATCACGCGCACGTCATAGAGCTGGTCGAAGCGCTCGAAATCGAGCGGGCGCACGCGCCAACCGCTCTTGGCGTAGACCTCCAGGAAGCCGTCGCGCGCAAGGCGCGACAACGCTTCGCGCACCGGCGTGCGGCTCACCCCGATGCGGCCCGCGATCTCGTTCTCGGAGAAGCGTCCGCCGGGCGGCAGCAGGAACTCGAAGATGTCCGACTTGATGCGCTCGTAGGCTGTCTGCGCGAGATTCGGGGCCTTCGTGCGCGCCCCGCCGTTTTTGCGCCGAGCGCTCCTCATCGGCGCCGCGTCGTTTGCGCGCCGGCCGCGCCTCATCGGAGTGCGTAGCGTTTCCTGGTGGCGTCTTTTCTGCACCGTGACGGTGCCGGCGTGCGCAGTCGATGCACCTGCGGAAGTTCGTCCCGATTTCCTCTTCTTCGTCATATCAAGTGCTTGCCCGAGTTGGCATGGTCCCTGCGTACATCTGGGATGCAAACTAGTATACAAGATGCGTTCCAATACTGACATGGCAGCCTACGACGGTCCGCTTTCGATTCCCACGCTGCGCGCGGCGTACGCGCACGGCGTCACGCCGGCCGACGTGATCGAAGCGGTCCATGACCGGATCGAGGCCGTGCGCGACAACCCCATATGGATCTCGCTCGTCCCGCGCGACCAGGCCTTGGCGCGTGCCCGCGCGCTTGCGCGCTCGGAGGCAGCGGCGCGTTCGCCGCTCTACGGCATGCCGTTCGCCGTGAAGGACAACATCGACGTGGCCGGCATGGAGACCACCGCCGCCTGCCCGCAATTCGTCTACCTTGCCCGCCACCACGCGCACGCCATCGAGCGCCTGGAAGCGGCCGGTGCGATCGTCATCGGCAAGACCAATCTCGATCAGTTCGCGACCGGCTTGGTCGGCACGCGCTCGCCGTACGGCGCCTGCCGCAACGCCTTCGACACACGCTACATCAGCGGCGGATCGAGCTCGGGCTCGGCGCTGGCCGTGGCGCTCGGCCAGGTGGCGTTCGCGCTCGGCACCGACACCGCGGGTTCGGGCCGCATACCGGCGGCATTCAACAACATCGTCGGGCTCAAGCCCACGCCCGGGCTCGTCAGCACGCGCGGCGTAGTGCCTGCATGCCGCAGCCTCGACTGCGTGTCGATCTTCGCCCTCGATTGCGCCGACGCACTGGAAGTCCTGGACGTCGTGGCGGGGTTCGATATCGAGGATCCGTTCTCGCGCCGGGATCTGCCGACGAGACACCTCGCACCCGGAAATGCGGTGGCGATTCCGCGCCGCAGCCAGTGCCAGTTCTGGGACGACCGCGACTACGCCGAGCTGTACCGGGCGGGCATCGAGCGCTGCCGTGCGCTGGGAATGGAAGTGATCGAGGTCGATCTTGCGCCGTTCATGGAAGCGCAGCGCATGCTCTACGAGGGTCCGTGGATCGCCGAGCGCGCTGCTGCCATCGCGCCCTTCATGGATGCTCACCCCGAAGCGGTTCATGGCGCGATTCAAATCACGCTTGGCGCCGCCGGCGCGATCAGCGCAACCGAGGCGTTCAGCGCGTTTCATCGTCTGGCGACACTGCGGCGCGAAACCGAGTGGCTGTGGGAGCGTGCCTGCTGCCTGCTATTGCCGGCGGCGCCGACGATCTATCGCGTGGACGAGATCGAGCAGCAGCCGCTCGAGTTGAACACTCGGCTCGGTTACTACAGCAATTTCGTCAACCTGCTCGGGCTCGCCGCGGTGAACGTTCCCGGCGGCATGCGCGGCGACGGGCTGCCGTTCGGCCTGAGCCTCGTGGGTCCCGCTTGCAGCGAGCGGGCGCTTGCGATGCTCGGATCGCGCCTGCATGCGGCGCTCGCCGTGCCCGCCGGCCTGGGCGGCAACCCCTTGCCTGCGCCGCTCGCGGAGGAGACGGGCCGGTGAAGGGATTCGTATGCGAGCCGCATGGCGTCTGCGCCGAGCGCGACATCACGGCATGGGGCGGCTGGCGCAACGGGCTCGCGCGTGCGCGCGCGGCGAGGCGAAACGATGAGTTGCATGTCCTTGGCGAACCTGGGAGAGAGTAGATGAAACGACGCGAATTCATGACGCGATCCGCAGCCGCGGCCGCCGGTCTCGTGGTGCCGTTGCCGCTGCGGGCGCAAAGCGATCGGCGCAAGGAGCTCTTGGTCGTTGCGAACGAAACGGGTCCGAATTCCCTCGACATCCATACCGTCGGGGCGAACCGGCCGGCTTATGGCGTGTCCTGGGTCTGTTACGACCGGCTGCTCACGTTCGGGCGCAAGCAGATGCCTGACGGCAGCTCGATGTACGACCACACCAGGCTCGAGCCCGAGCTCGCCGAAATCTGGCAAGTGGCATCTGGAGGGATGTCGGCCACCTTCAAGCTGCGCAAGGACGCAAAGTTTCACGACGGCGCGCCGGTCACTGCGCGCGATGTGAAGTGGTCGTTCGAGCGCATGGTCAGCGTCGGCGGTTTTCCCACCTTCCAGATGAAGGCGGGCTCGATCGAGAAGCCGGAGCAAGTACTTCTTCTTCTGGTGCTATCACGGCCAGAACGCGGTGTTCAACACCATGAGCTATCGCAATCCGGCGATGGACAAGCTGATCGATGCGGCGCGCTTCGAGTCCGACCCCAGGCGCTATCGGGAAGACGTGCAGGGTTTCATCGCCCTGGCCTTCGCGGACGTGCCGCGCATTCCGATCGCCCAGCCCAATTGCGACGTCGCGATGCAAAAGAACATTCGCGGCTATCGCTACTGGTTCCACCTGCAGCCCGACTATCGCGATATCGCCAAGGCCTGACATGTCGCAGGGGAAACGAGGCGTGGTGAGGCCATGACGAGGTTGATCGGCGAGCGCCTGCTCGGCGCCATCCCGAACGTGATCGGCGTGGTGATCGTCACGTTCGTGCTCACACGCGCGCTCCCCGGCGATCCCGCCGCCTATTTCGCCGGTCCGGCGGCGACCCAGGAAGCGATCGAGCAGATTCGCGTCCATCTCGGGCTCGACAAGTCGCTGCTGCACCAGTTCGGGCTGTACCTGAAGGAGCTCGCGCGCGGCGACCTCGGCACATCGCTCTCGACCGGCCAGCCGGTGCTGCAGGAGATCGCCACGCGCCTGCCAGCCTCGCTGGAGCTCACCTTGTGCGGATTGGCGCTCGCGCTCGCGGTCGCCGTTCCGCTCGGCATCCTGGCCGCGACCCGGCCCGGCTCGTGGCTGGATCACCTGTGCCGCATGCTGGCGACGGCCGGCGTATCGCTGCCGACCTTCTTCACCGGCTTGCTCCTCGCCTACGTGTTCTATTTCCTGCTCGGCATCGCGCCCTCGCCCCTGGGACGCATCGACGTGGCGTTCTCGCCGCCGCCGCACCTCACCGGTCTCTATCTCATCGACAGCCTGCTCGCGCGCGACTTCGAGCTGTTCGGCGCTGCCGCCTCCCAGCTGCTGCTGCCGTCGATCACGCTGGGGTTGTTCGTGATGGCGCCGATCATGCGCATGACGCGCGCATCGATGCTGGGGGTGCTGTCGTCGGATTTCATCCGCACGGCGCGCGCGTCGGGGCTTTCGCGCGCGAAAGTCCTGTACACCTATGCGTTGCGCAATGCGCTCCTGCCCGTGGTGACGACGCTCGGGATGGTGTTCTCCTTCCTGCTCGGATCGAACGTGCTGGTGGAGAAGGTGTTCGCCTGGCCCGGCATCGGCTCCTACGTAATCGAGGCGCTGGTCGCTTCCGACTATGCCCCGGTGCAGGGCTTCGTGCTGACGATGGCGCTGGTCTACGTGGCGCTCAATCTCATCATCGATCTGCTCTACGGGGTGATCGATCCGCGGGCGAGCCTCGAAGGCTGAGCGCGGGGGCTTCGACATGGACATGCGCGCATCGACCCTAGCGGCCGCGGTTGTTGCGGCCGCCGCCACCCCGGGCTGGCGTGCGACCTGGCGCCACGTGCGCTATGTCGCGACCGAGAACCCGGTGACGCTGGGCGCGTTCGTACTCTTTCTGGGCTTCGTCGTGCTGGCGCTGTTCGGACCCTGGATCGCGCCGTACGATCCGCTCGCATCCAATACCCAGTCCGCACTGCAGCCGCCGTCGCGCAGCCACTGGTTCGGCACCGATGCGCTCGGGCGCGACATCCTGTCGCGCATCGCCGTGGCGACCCGACTGGACTTCGGCATCGCCGTGTCCGCCGTGGCTGCTTCGTTCGCGCTCGGTTCGCTGCTCGGCTGTATCGCCGGCTTCCATGGCGGCTGGGCCGACCGCCTCATCGGCCGACTCGCCGACACCATCATGGCGTTTCCGCTGTTCGTGCTGGCGATGGGAATCGTCGCGGCGCTGGGCAACACCGTGGCCAACATCGTGCTGGCCACGGCGATCATCAACCTGCCGTTCTACATCCGGGTCGCGCGCGCCGAGGTGAACGTGCGCCGCAACGCGGGCTACGTCGAGGCCGCGCGCCTGGCGGGCAATTCCGACGCGCAGGTGCTCGCCCTGCACGTCTTTCCCAACGTGCTGCCGCCGATGATGGTGCAGATCTCGCTCAACATGGGGTGGGCCATCCTGAACGCGGCCGGATTGTCGTTCATCGGTCTGGGCGTGCGCCCGCCCGATGCCGAGTGGGGCGTGATGGTGGCCGAAGGCGCGACTTTCATCATCTCCGGCGAGTGGTGGGTGGCGCTGTTTCCCGGCGCGACGCTGATGCTGGCGGTGTTCTGCTTCAATCTGCTCGGCGATGGGCTGCGCGACATGATGGACCCGCGGGGGCGAACGTGAGCGAAGCGAACGACTTTCCCTTGAGCGCTACCGCTCCGCCGTTGCTTGCGGTGCACGAGCTGAGCCTGGAGTTTCGTACCCGCTCCGGCAGCGTGCACGCGCTCGAGAACGTCGATCTGGACGTGGGCAAGGGCGAAACGGTGGGCATCGTGGGCGAGTCCGGCTCGGGCAAGTCGGTGCTCGCGTTCGCCATCCTGCGCATCCTCGACCCGGCGGCGCGCATCACGGCCGGGAGCATCCGCTTCGGCGGCCTCGACATGCTTGCTGCCAATGAGTACACGCTGCAGGAGGTGCGCGGGCGCGAGATCGCCATGATCTTCCAGAATCCGCGCACGGCGTTGAACCCGATCCGCACGGTCGGCCGGCAGCTCGAGGACGTGCTGCGGGCGCATACCACGGCGCTGCCGGGACAGTTGCGGCAAAGGGCGATCGAGTGCCTCGCCGAGGTACGCATCCCCGATCCGCAGCGGCGCTATTCGGCCTATCCGTTCGAGCTCTCGGGCGGCCAATGCCAGCGTGTCATGATCGCGCTCGCGGCTGCCTGCAAGCCTTCGCTCTTGATCGCCGACGAGCCGACCACCGGGCTCGACGTGACCACCCAGGCCGCGATCATGGGGCTCCTGCGCGAGCTGGCGCGCGAGCGGCGCATGGCGGCGATCCTGATCACGCACGATCTGGCGCTGGCCTCGGAGTATTGCGACCGGATCGTGGTGATGCACGCGGGTCACGTGGTGGAAACGGCGCCGTGCGCGCAGCTGTTCGCGCGTCCGCGGCCTCCGTATACGGAGAAGCTGATCGCCTCGATCCCGGGTCCGCGGCGAACGCTCGACTCGCTCTGCTCGATTCCCGGAAACCTGCCCGACCTGCGCCGCGGCGATCTGCCGAGCTGTCGCTTCCATGCGCGCTGCGAGCGCGCGTTCGAAGCGTGTACCAGCACGCAGTTGCGAGCGCGCGCGGTCGGCGAGCGACACGAAGTGCGCTGCCTCAATCCGCTATGAACCTGCTCGAAGTCGTCTCGCTCGAGAAGCGCTTCCCGGTCGGCAAGGCGTCCGTGCGCGAGTGGCTGAAGCGCCGCGGGCCGCGGCCGGTATCGAGCCTGCACGCCGTGGATGGCGTGAGTTTCACCATCGTGCCGGGAGAAAGCGTCGGTCTCGTCGGCGAGTCCGGCTGCGGCAAGTCGACGCTGGTGCGGCTTATCACGCGCATGCTCGACGCGAGCGAGGGCGACATCATCTTCCAGGGCCGCAACATCGGCTTCATTCCGGCCAGGCGATTTTCCGCATCGGGCTTGCGGCCGAAGATCCAGATGGTGTTCCAGGACCCGACCGACAGCCTCGATCCGCGCCAGAGCGCATTTGCGATCATTGCCGAGCCGCTGCGGCGCCTGAGCGATCTGCGCCATGCCGCCACCATCGCCAATCGCGTTTGCGAAGCCGCCGAGCAGGTGGGACTGCCGCTGGAGCTCCTGAGCCGGCTTCCGCACCAGCTCTCGGGGGGCCAGAAGGCCCGCGTCGGCATCGCGCGCGCCATCGTATTGCGCCCGCAATTGCTGGTGCTCGACGAGCCGACCGCGGCGCTCGACGTGTCGGTGCAGGCGACCATCCTGAAGCTACTGGACACACTGCGGCAGCGGCTCGCCATGAGCTATCTGTTCGTCTCGCACGATCTCAATGTCGTGCGCATGGTGTGCGACCGCGTGCTCGTCATGTACCTCGGCCGCATCGTCGAGCAAGGGCCCACTGCGAGCCTCTTCGAAGCACCGGCGCATCCGTACACGCGTGCGTTGCTGCAGGCGATCCCGGTCTTCGGCGGTACGCCCGCCGGGCGCCGGTTGCTGCCCGGCGAACCGAGGAGCCCGATCGATCCCGATCCGAACGTGTGCCGCTTCTTCGGTCGTTGTCCGCGCCAGGCGGAGCGTTGCCGGGTCGAGGCGCCGGCGTTGCGCGAGCTCGATGAAGGCCATCACGCGGCCTGCCATTTCGCCGGCGAACCGGACTAGCGAGCCCTCCCTCACCCCGGAGGGAGAGGGGAGCGCAGCCCGGAAGCGACTCGTCAGGCAATTTGCGGAGAATCGACCAAGCTCATTCCCGCTGCGCGCCCGGCCGGCCGTCCTCGACCACGAAGCTCGCCTGCGTCGCAATGCCGGTGTCTTGCAGCTTCTCGTTCTCGATCCCGCGCAGGCGCACCTGGCAGAACTGCGCCGTGACGTCCATCACCACATAGCCGCGCCGCTCACTGCTCACGAACCGGACGTGCGGATTGTCGGGCAGCAGGGCGGCGTTGCGCGCCTGGGCCCAGGCCTGCGAGCTGATCGACGTGCCGCAGAATTCGGTCGCCACCGTGGGCGCCTCGGGTCGTGCGAAGTCCTGCTTGAGATCGCACACCCAGTGGCTGTGCACGTCGCCGCCGATCACCAGCACGTTGCCCGGCTTGCGCTCGGCGACGAAGTCGAGCAGGCGCTTGCGCGCGTCCGGATAGCCGTCCCAGGAGTCGGTCCAGTGCGTGACCCCGGGGCCCGGGGTGCGATCGAGCTGCGCCATGAACGATTGCTGCCCGAGGATGTTCCAGCGCGCCGGCGAGGCGTCGAGCCCGTCGCGCAGCCACTTTTCCTGCGCCGGGCCGAGGAGCGAACGCTCGGGGTCATTGCGCTCCGGGCAGGCGATATCGTCGACCACGCTGGAGCCACCGCCGCGATTGGGGTTGGGGCAGACCTGGATGTGCCGGTATTGGCGGTCGTCGAGCATGTGGAAGCTGGCGAGCCGGCCCCATGCGAAGCGCTCGTAAAGCCGCATGGCGGGGCCGCGCGGCAGCATGGCGCGCTCGAGCGGCATGTGCTCGTAGTAGGCCCGATAGGCCGCGGCGCGGCGCTCGACGAAGTCCGCCTGCAGGTACTGGCCCTGGGTGTCGGCGTAGTCATTGGAGACCTCGTGGTCGTCCCAGGTGAAGAGCCACGGCGCTTGCGCGTGCATGGCGCGCAGATCGGGGTCGGTCTTGTACTGCGCGTGCCGGTTGCGATAACCGATGAGCGTGGTGGCCTCCGGGCCGGAGTGCATGCGCACGTGGTTGCGGCCCCAGCTCGATTCGTAGATGTAGTCGCCGAGGAATACGACCAGGTCGAGGTCTTCCGCTGCCATGTGGCGATAAGCGCCGTAGTAGCCCTGCTCGAATTGCTGGCAGGAGGCGAACGCGAAGCGCATGCGCTGCACGGCCGCCGTGGCCGCCGGCGCAGTGCGCGTGCGCCCGACCGGGCTCACGGCATCGGCCGCGGCGAAGCGGTACCAATAGAACCGATCGGGGTTCAGGTCGCGCAGTTCGATGTGCACGCTGTGGGCGGTCTCGGGCGTGGCACGCTCGGTGCCACGCCGGACGATGTCGCGGAAGCCTTCGTCGCGGGCGAGCTCCCAGTGCACGTCGACGGCCTCCGCAGACATGCCGCCGGCATGGAGCGGGTCGGGTGCGAGCCGCGTCCACAGGACTATGCCGTTCGGACGAGGGCAGCCCGAAGCGACGCCGAGTGTAAAAGGGCATTTTTCGAACCGCGCCGCCCGGGCCGGGCGTGCGCTCGAGGGTGCAAGCACGCCGGCCGCGGCCAGCGACCAGGCGGCCGCGAGCAGGCGGCGGCGCAAGGCCGAGGGTGCACGTTCGGAAGTCATGGTATGTCGTTGTTCGGAGTGGGCAACGTCATGGTACCCGATCCAGCATGGCGTTTTCGTGACTATGACTTCCGGCGGAGGCGCCCGCGGGCGTTCACGGTAAACTAGGCCGGAGTCAATTAGCGTGCGAATCGAAACGTCTCCTTGTCCGATCCCATCGACCACGTCTTCCTTTCCGACGGAGCGCTTGCGCGCGCCGTTGCCGGCTACCGCCCGCGCGAGGGCCAGATCGCGTTCGCGCACGCGGTCGACGAGGCCATGCGCAACTACGGTGTCCTGGTGGCCGAAGCGGGCACGGGGACCGGCAAGACGTTCGCATACCTGGTTCCCGCGCTGCTCTCCGGGGCGAAGGTGATCATCTCCACCGGCACCAAGACGCTGCAGGATCAGCTCTACCACCGCGACATCCCGATGGTGCGCGCGGCGCTGAACGTGCCCGTTACCGTGGCGCTTCTGAAGGGCCGCGCCAACTACGTGTGCCGCCATCATCTCGACCGGGCTCGCAGCGAAGGCCGCTTCGCGAGCCGCGACGGCGTGCGTCATTTGCACGCGATCGCCGCATTCGCGCTGCGCTCGCGCAGCGGCGATAAGAGCGAGCTGGCCGAAGTCCCCGAAGACGCTTCCGCGTGGTCGCACGCAACCTCCACCCGGGAGAACTGCCTCGGCTCGGACTGTCCGCAATACAAGGAGTGCTTCGTGATGGAAGCACGCAAGCGGGCGCTGGAGGCCGACATCGTGGTGGTGAACCATCATCTGTTCTTCGCCGACCTGGTGCTGCGCGACGAAGGGGCGGGCGAGCTGTTGCCCGCGAGTCACGCCGTGATCCTGGACGAGGCGCACCAGCTGCCGGAGACCGCGAGCCTGTTTTTCGGCGAGAGCGTTTCGACCGCGCAATTGCTGGAGCTCGCGCGCGATGCCCGGGCGGCAGCGCTCACGCACGCCCGCGACTTCGCGCCGCTGCTACCCGCGACTCAGGCGCTGGAGAAGTCGGCGCGCGATTTGCGGCTCGAGTGTGGCGAGGCGCCGGGGCGCGTTCCGGCGCGAGCGATCGCGCAGCGCAGCACGTTCGCAACCGCGCTCGACGCGGCGCAGAAGGCGCTCGAGACGCTCACCGACCTGCTCGCGGCCCAGGCCGAGCGCTCGGCCGATATCGATCATTGCCGCAGCCGTGCGGCTTCGCTATCGGAGCGGCTGCAGCGCTGGCGCGAGGGCGACAGCGCCGAACAGGTGCGCTGGCTCGAGGTCTTCGCCCAGTCGGCGGCGCTGAATGCAACCCCACTTTCGATTGCCTCGATCTTCCGCCGTCAGGTCGAAGGCGGCGCGCGCGCATGGATCTTCACTTCGGCCACGCTTTCGGTCGGGAGCGACTTCAATCATTTCTGCGGCCGCCTGGGGCTCGACGCATGCACCACCGCGTGCTGGCCGAGCCCGTTCGATTTCGAGCAGCAGGCACTGCTTTATCTGCCGCGCAACCTGCCCGAGCCCAATACGCCGCACTACACGGCCGCGGTGGTCGAGGCGCTCGTGCCCCTCATCCGGGCCGCCGGGGGACGCACGTTCTGTCTGTTCACCTCACTGCGGGCGATGCGCGAGGCGCGGCGGCTCCTCGGGGAAGCGTTTGCCCGCGAGGGTCTGGATTTTCCGCTCCTGGCCCAGGGCGAGGGTTCGCGCAGCGAGCTGCTGGAGCGCTTTCGCAGCCTCGGCAATGCCGTACTGGTCGGCAGCCACTCGTTCTGGGAAGGCGTGGACGTGCGCGGGCAGGCGTTGTCCCTGGTTGCGATCGACCGCATTCCGTTCGCGCCGCCCGACGACCCGGTGCTCGCCGCGCGCATCGAGCGGCTCGAGCGTGAAGGCGGCAGTGGCTTTCTGGACTACCAGTTGCCGGAAGCGGCGCTGACGCTCAAGCAAGGGGTGGGACGCCTCATTCGCGACGCATCGGATCGCGGCGTGATGACGCTGTGCGATCCGCGCCTGCTCACCCGCGGCTACGGGCGGCGCATTCTCGCCAGCCTGCCGCCGATGCGCCGCACGCGCGAGGGTGCCGAAGCGGCCGAGTTCCTGCTCGCGCTGCACGCCGTGCCGGCTTCGGTTCGATGATCGACTGATCGCGCTGGCGAGGGATTCGCCGCGCCGCTAAAGATCTCCGGCATCGTGCCGATTCAGTGCCTTAGCGCCCGATCCCATAGTCGCGCGCGCATCACACATATCACCAGGGCCTGGATTCGGTCGGAGAAACAGTGAAGAATTTCCTGACTTTCATGGATGGGCCGCTGCAGGGCACCATTCTGCAAGCCGAATACGCTCCGGAGCTGGTCGCCCTGTCGTATGTCGTGGCTGCATTTGCCGCGTATACCGCGCTGGACTTCACGGCCCGTGTACATCAGAGCAGCCGGCTGCGGGGCAGTGCGCTCGCCTGGCTGGCCGGGGGCGCGACCGCGATGGGGTCCGGCATCTGGGGCATGCATTTCATCGGCATGCTGGCGTGGCGGCTGCCGCTGCCCGTGGCCTACGACGTCTCGATCACCCTGGCCTCGCTGGCGGTCGCGATCGTGCTGTCCGGGTTCGCTCTGAGCCTGGTGAGCCGAAAAGCCCTGCCGACCGCGCGCCTGCTCGGTGGCGGCATCTTGATGGGCCTGGGCGTGGTGACGATGCACTACACCGGAATGGCCGCCATCCATATGGAGGCGATGCTCGCCTACAGCCGGGGCTGGTTCACGCTTTCGGTCCTGAATGCGATCGTGTGCTCCACGGTCGCGCTATGGCTGGTATTCCGGATCGGGGCTGCCACCACGTCCTTGCGCAATGACGCATTGAAGGTCGCCGCGGCCCTGTTCATGGGGTTTGCGATCGCAGGCATGCACTACACGGCGATGTACGCCGGCGTATGTACCTCTGCGCAGCCCGTCGGCGATGCCATCGCACCGATCGATCCGGGCCTGCAGCGCCTGGTGGTCATCGGGGTCGCACTGCTGATCGGCAGCGTCGTGGCTGCGGTCTGGGTGCAGAACCGGGTGGTCAGCTCCCGCCAGCGGGCGAGCGAGCGGCGCCTGGCGCTCATCATGGACAACGTCCCGGCGATGATCGCCTATGTCGACGCGGCAGAGCGCTACGGCTTCGTCAACAAGGCGTTCGCGCAATGGGTCGGCTGCGAGCAGGACGACATCATCGGGCGCAAGACGGGCGAAGTGCGGCAAAACGCCGGACACGCCGATATCGGTCCGGACCCGGAGCATGGCCTGCACGGGCTTGCACCGATCGAGCTGCTGCGGCTGCGCAAAGGCAAGCGGATTCGCTACGAGCGCCATGCCGCGGGTGCCGGCGGACAGGATCGCTATGCGGATATCGAGCTGCTGCCCGAGCTCGACGACGCCGGTATCTTCAAGGGCTATTACCTGCTCGCGACCGAGGTGACGCATCGCAAGGCAGCCGAGGAAGACCTGCGAGCGGCCAAGGACGCGGCCGAAAACGCGGACAGGACCAAGTCGCGTTTCCTCGCCTCGATGAGCCACGAGATTCGCACGCCGATGAACGGGGTGCTCGGGATGGCCGAGCTTCTGCTCGGCACGCATCTGGACGAACGCCAGCGCCGGTTCGCGGATGCCATCCATCGCTCCGGCAATGCGCTCCTCGGCATCATCAACGACATCCTGGATTTTTCCAAGATCGAGGCCGGCCGGCTCGAGCTCGATCGCGCCGAGTTCGATCTGCACGAGCTTTGCGGCGAGGTGATCGCGCTGCTGGCGGAGGCAGCGCAGGCGAAAAAGGTTCGGCTCGTGTGCGACTTCGATCCGGCGCTGCCGCATGCCTTCGTCGGCGATCCGTTACGCATCCGTCAGATCCTGACCAACCTCGTCGGCAACGCCGCCAAGTTCACCGAGCGCGGCTCGGTCACGGTCGAGGTGCGGCCCGCGCCGCCGGAAATGCTGCGCACGCCCCCCGAGGAGGGCGAATGCGGTATCTACGTCAGCGTGCGCGATACCGGCATCGGCATGGACGACGAAACGATCCAGAGACTGTTCACCGCGTTCACCCAGGCCGACGCCTCGATGACGCGTCGCTTCGGCGGCACCGGGCTCGGCCTGGCGATCAGCAAGCAGCTCGCCGAGATGATGGGAGGCGCGATCGGAGCGCAGAGCCGGCCGGGCGAAGGCTCCACGTTCTGGTTCACGCTGTGTTTGGGCGCAGCCGCGGCGGGCGCGAATCGACCGTTGCGCGATGCGCAACTCGCCGGCCTGCGAGCGCTGATCGTCGAGGACAACCCGACCAACCGCTCGATCCTCGAACATCAGCTGAGCGTCATGGGAATGCGGCTCGATGCCACGCACAACGGCGAGCGCGCGCTCGAGCTGTTGCGCACGGCGGCTGCGTCCGGCTCGGCATACGACCTGGCGCTGGTCGACCGCAGGATGCCGCGGATGGACGGTGTGCGGCTGGTCGAGGAGATCCGCCGCGAACCCGCCCTGAGCGGCCTCAAGACCGTCATGCTGAGCTCGCCGGATTGCGCCGGCGAGATCACCGAGGCACGCGCCGCCGGCGTCGACGCCTATCTGGTGAAGCCGGTTTCGTTTCCGCAACTGGCCCGCACCGTTCGAGGCGTTTTCGGCATGGCGGACAACCCTGCGCCCGAATTGCAAGCACGCCCGCAAACCATCTTTCGCGGCGTTTGCGTGCTGCTGGCGGAGGACAATTTCGTCAATCGCGAGATCGGCGTCGCCATGCTCGAAGCGCTCGGCTGCGCGGCCGATTGTGCGGGCAACGGGCGCGAAGCGGTTGCGGAGGCAGCCGCGCGCTATTACGACCTGGTGCTGATGGACTGCCAGATGCCGGAGCTGGACGGTTTCGCCGCCACTAGCGCGATCCGCGAGCGCGAAGCGGCGGGCGAGTTGCCGGCCGCCGATGGCCAACCTGCGCCGCGGCGGCTGCCGATCGTGGCGCTCACCGCCAATGCGATGCGAGGCGATCGCGAGCGCTGCCTGCAAGCGGGCATGGACGACTATCTCGCCAAGCCGTTCAGCCAGGACCAGCTGCGCGAGCTGCTCGAACGCTGGGTGCAGCCGCGCGACGACGAGGGAACCAGCACCGACGCCGCCCACCGGGGCGAGGTCGCGGTCGAAGGGCCGGTGCTCGATCCGGCCGCGCTGGATGCGATTCGCGAGCTGCAGCGGCCGGGTCAGCCGCAGCTGGTCGCGCGCATCGTCGGCGCCTATCACGAGGAATCGCCCCGGCTGCTATCCGAGCTCAAGCGTGCGGCGCAGGCGCAGGACAGCGACGCGCTGGCACGCGCGGCGCACAGCCTGCGTTCCTCCAGCGCGAATCTGGGTGCGTCGCGTCTCGCCGTGCTGTGCAAGCAGCTCGAATCGAGCGCCCGCGATGAGCGGCTGGCCGGCGCCGAGGGCCTGCTCGAAGCGCTCGAGAACGAATACCGAAAAGTATCGGCGGCGCTGCGCGAAGCGGCCTGAGCGGCATCTTCGCGCGCTACCCTTCACGCAACGCGTTCGCCCGATGCTTTAGCTAGCCCAGCATCTTTGGCGCGCCCCTGCGCGCGCCCTTCGCGCGATTCCTTGCGCGCCTGCGCGCCTGGACGCTTGCGTCCGCAACAGCGTATCCTTCGCGAGCCGCATACACCCGGGGAGGGACATGACGTGAGCGCCGATCGATCGCAGCCTAAGGACGATCCAGCCATCGCAGCGCCGCCGCTCGGATACGAGCCGGTGCCGGATATCTTCAAGCTGCCGGTCGGGACCAATTTCGGCGCCTGCTCCAGCGTCGCGGTCAACTCCAGGGGCCACATCTTCGTGTTCCATCGCAGCGCCCAGGCGCTGCTGGAGTTCGATGCCGAGGGCAGCTACCTGCGCACGCTCGTGCAAGGTGTCTTCACGCGCCCGCACGGCTTGCGCATCGATGCGCAGGACTACATCTGGGCCACCGACGGCGCCTCCAACATCGTGGTCAAGATGGATCCGAACGGGCGCTTCGTGATGGTGCTGGGCGTGAAGGACAGCAGCACCGAGTGGCACCAGGCGGGTCACCTGCGCTGCTTCGACGAGCCGAACGACATCGCGTTCGGGCCCGACGGCGAGATCTATGTCTCGCAAGGCCACGGCAAGGGCGAATCGCGCCTGCTCATGTTCGATCCGGACGGACGCTTCGTCAAGACCTGGGGCGGCGAGGGCAGCGCGCCGGGACAGTTTCGAGTGCCGCATTCGGTCGTCATGACGGCGGACGGGCAGCTCTTCGTCGCCGATCGCTCCAACGAGCGCATCCAGGTGTTCGATCGCGAAGGCAATTTCGTGCGCGAGTCGCGCCATCCCGGCACGCCGTGCGGGCTGTGCATGTGCCACGATCAGCGCCACATGTTCCTGGCCCACGGTCATGCCGGCAAGATCATGAAGCTCGATCTCAACGGGAAGGTGCTGGGCATTGCCGGCGGCCAGGGCAAGGGGCCCAACCAGTACGGCGAAGCGCACTTCATCGCCGCAGCCAACGACGAGTCCGCGCTCTACATCGCCGATCCGCTCAACTGGCGCGTGCAGACTCTGGTCAAGCGCTGATACCCTGCCGATGGGTATGCCTGTCTTCCCTCTCCCTTTGGGCCCTTAGGGAGAGGGATCGAGGGTGAGGGAAAAATTGCGCGCTGACCTCCCTCCCTTGCAGGGCGCGCATCGGCATGCAGACCGATGCCGTTCGGCCGGCGCGGACCATGGTCCGCGAATTCCCGGCCTCACCCCCCGGCCCCTCTCCCGAAGGGAGAGGGGGGCGCATTGCGTAAAGCGGCTGTCAGGCACTTTCCGGATGCTCAATAAGCGGCGCGTGCCCAAAGATCGTGCGGGCCGGCGCGGGTGATCCGAACCTCGAGTAAGTCGCCGACGCGGGCATTGCGCGCCCCCGAAACGATCACGGTGCCGTCGATCTCCGGGGCGTCGGCATGGCTGCGGGCGATAACTCGGCCGCCCTCGATCGCATCGACCAGCACGCTGAACGTGCTACCCACCTTGGCCTTCAGGCGCTGCGCGCTGATCTGCGCCTGCACGCGCATGAAACGGCTGCGGCGTTCTTCCTTCACGGCTTCCGGCACCGGATCGGGCAGCGCGTTGGCCGCTGCGCCGTCGACCGGCGAATAGGCGAAGCAGCCGACCCGATCGAGCTGCGCCTCGCGCAGGAACGCCAGCAGCTCCTCGAACTCCTGCTCGGTTTCGCCGGGAAAGCCGACGATGAACGTGCTGCGCAGCGTGAGCGCCGGACAGATCTCGCGCCAGCGGCGGATTCGTTCCAGCGTGTTCTCGGCATCGGCCGGGCGCTTCATGAGCCGCAAGATGCGCCGGCTCGCATGCTGGAAAGGCACATCCAGATAGGGCAGGACCTTACCCTGCGCCATGAGCGGAATCACTTCGTCGACGTGCGGGTAGGGATAGACATAGTGCAGCCGCACCCATGCGCCGAGCGATCCCAGCGCGCCAGCGAGCTCGGTCATGCGCGTCTTCAACGGACGCCCGTCCCAGAACCCGGTTCGATAGCGCACATCGACCCCGTAGGCGCTCGTGTCCTGCGAGATGACCAGCAGTTCCTTCACACCGGCCCGAACCAGGTTTTCGGCCTCGCGCATCACTTCGCCGAGCGGGCGGCTGACGAGCCCGCCGCGCATCGAGGGGATGATGCAGAAGGTGCACTTGTGATTGCAGCCTTCCGCGATCTTGAGATAGGCGTAGTGGCGCGGCGTGAGGCGGATGCCCTGCGGCGGCACGAGGTCGGTGTACGGATCGTGCGGCCGCGGCAGCTCGGCGTGCACCGCGCTCATCACCGCTTCGAGCGCGTGCGGGCCGGTCACCGCCAGCACCGAGGGATGGGCGCTGCGCACGACCTCGGCTCTCGCCCCGAGGCAGCCGGTGACGATCACCTTGCCGTTCTCCTGCAGGGCTTCGCCGATCGCCTGCAGCGATTCCTCGACCGCGGCGTCGATGAAGCCGCAGGTGTTCACGATCACGACATCCGAGTCCTGATACGTGGGCGAGACGGCGTAGCCCTCGGCACGCAGCTGCGTGAGGATGCGCTCGGAATCCGAAGTGGCCTTCGGGCAACCGAGCGAGACGAAACCCACGCGCGGGGCAGCGACGGTCATGGCGATACGGAATTCGGATGGATCTGCGGGACTTCGAACGCTGAGCAGTGGTGCGCGCAATCGCGCGCGAAGACGGATGCGCGCGCTACTTGGAATCGTCGTCGTTCTTGGGCTTGTCCGGGCTGTTGGCGGCGGTGGAGAAAGGATTGCCGGGGTAGGCTCCGAACGGCATGCGGGAGAACACATCGCGCGTTTGTTGCTGCAGCTGCTGCTGCATCTGCAGAAAGGCGCTCGCGCTCTGCTCCAGATAGTTGGTCATGAGGCCCTGGATCGTGGGCCCCTGCATCTTCACGAAGTCGGTCCAGGCTTCGGGGTTGAGCATCGCGTTGCGCGACTGCTCCTGCAGCCGCTGCTGGATCTGCATGAAGGTCTGGATGTTCTTCTCCAGGAAGGCGCCCATCATGCCCTGCATGGCGTTGCCATAGAAACGGATGATCTGCGACAGCATGTCGGAAGAGAACATCGGCGCCCCGCACGCCTCTTCCTCGAGGATGATCTGCAGCAGGATCGGCCGGGTCAGGTCCTCGCCCGACTTGGCGTCGACGACCTTGAAGTCGACGTTCTCCACGACCAGCTTCTTCACGTCCGCGAGCGTGATGTAGCTGCTGGTCGCGGTATCGTAGAGGCGCCGGTTGGGATACTTCTTGATGATGCGCTGTTCGCTCATGGGGTTCCTCGGGCTGGCGCGAGCGGCCATGCCGAATAGGGAGGGGGAGCCGGGAGGCGCTGAATAGCAAGCCTATGCGGGCCGGATGATGCAACGCACAAAATGCAATGCACAAGCATGGTGCACAAGCGTGGTGCCTCAGACTGTACCATCTGATTTGACTTGAGTTCAAGGCGCACGCCGC
This sequence comes from Betaproteobacteria bacterium, assembly GCA_009377585.1. Lineage (NCBI taxonomy): Bacteria > Pseudomonadati > Pseudomonadota > Betaproteobacteria > Betaproteobacteria bacterium. Next base: position 30,813 of record WHTS01000011.1, on the reverse strand, counting down.
AATGGCTCCCATGGCGTTGCGTCAGGCGCTTGCCGTGCGCTCGGCCGATGCGCGCACATAGCGGCCCGGCGCCGCTTCGATCTCGGCATGACGCGCGTTTCCCGGTTGGCGTGGCGCAGCGGCGAGCGCACCCGAACGCGCCTTCACCCACGCAGCCCAGTGCGGCCACCAGCTGCCGGGGTGCGCCTGGGAAGCGCTCAACCAGCGTTCGGGATCGTCGGCTCCGAACGCGCCTGTGCGGTAATTGCGCCGCGGCGGTTGCGGCGGATTCACGACCCCGGCGATATGGCCGCTGCCGCCGAGGACGAAGGTGACCTCGTCGCCGAGCAGGCGCGCGCTCGCATAGGCGCTGCGCCAGGGCACGATGTGATCGGCTTCGGCCGCGAGCACATAAGTCGGAAGGTCGATGCGGCCGAGGTCGACCGGCACGCCGCACATGCTGAGCGCGTTTGGGCTGCGCAGCGCATTCTCCAGATACATGTGCCGCAGGTAGTACGCGTACATGGGGCCCGGCAGGTTGGCGCTGTCGCTGTTCCAGTACAGCAGATCGAACGGCGCCGGCGTGCGGCCCTTGAGGTAGTTGTCCACGACGTAGCGCCAGACGAGATCGTTGGCGCGCAGGCTCGCAAATGCGCTGGCCAGGCGGCTGCCGGGGAAAATGCCCCCGGTCCCGAGCTCGCGCTCCCGCGCGCACACGTAGGCCTCGTCGATGTAGACGCCGATGTCCCCGGGATCGGCAAAGTCGAGCAGGCTCGCAAGCAAGGTGAGCGAGGCGGCCGGGCGCCGGCGTTTGCGGCGCAGGACGGCGAGCGCGGCAGCAAGCAGCGTGCCGCCGACACAGAAGCCCAGCGCATTCAAGCGCGCTTCGCCGCTGATGCTCCGGACCACTGCGATCGCGCGCACCACGCCGTCTTGGATGTAATCGTCCCAGGCGAGATGCGCGCACGATGCCGCTACGTCGCGCCATGACAGCATGAAAACGGTGAGCCCGTTTTCCACCGCGTAGCGCACGAACGAGTTTTCCGGGCGCAGGTCGAGAATGTAGTACTTGTTGATGCAGGGCGGCACGATCAGAAGCGCGCGCCGGTGCACCTGGGCAGTGAGCGGCCGGTATTGCAGCAGCTCGATCAACTCGTTGCGATAGACCACCGCACCGGGCGTCACCGCGACATTGCGTCCGACCTCGAAGGCACTTTCGTCGCTCATCGACACGCGCCCCTTGGCGGCGTCCTGTAGCAGGTTCGCGAGTCCCCGGGCCAGGCTTTCTCCGCTGGTGGCGAATGCGAGCTGCAGCGCCTCCGGATTGGTCGCGGCGAAGTTCGAGGGCGAAGCCGCATCGGCGAACTGTTGCGCGTAGAACTCGAGCCTGCGGCGGGTGGAAGCGTCGACGTCGGCGAGTGCGATCAGGTCGCGCAGCCAGCGGGTCGTGAGGCCGTAGGACCGGCGCAGATAATCGAACCAGGCGATCTCGCGCCACTCGCGCGCGCGGAAACGCGGATCGGGGTCGGGTTCGGGCAGCTCCGGGCCGGCCAGGCCGGGCGCGGCGAAATGGCGCCACAACGCGAGCCGCTCGGCGTAGTGGCGCTGCTGCAGCGCCTGCATGCGCTCGGGATCGCGGCTGAGCCCAGCAATGAGCGAGCGAAACAGCGCGGCGAATTCGGGTGCGGCGCTAGCGCCCTGCAGCCAATCGGCGCAGAAGCGTGCCTCAGCCGCGCCCAGGGCGGCGCCTCTTGCCGCAACGGTTGCCGCGGCGGTTGCGCCATCGCCTGCGGATGCCGGGTCGCCGGAAGCTCGCGTTTCAGTGGACATGCTGGAACGCGACATGCGCGAGCCCGATGGTCGCGATGCCGATCCCGATCAGCACGATCTGCGCAATCGAGTGATGCAGCTCGGGGCGCTTGTGCAAACCGGGAATGAGGTCCGCCACCGATACGTACAACATGCTGGCCGCAGCCAGGCCGAGCAGGGTGGGAATCCATTGTTCCAGCGTCGACAGCGCCGCATAGCCGACGAGCCCACCGACCACCATCGCCACGCTGGTCAGCATGTTGACTGCGAACGCCTTGCGCTTGCTGTAGCCCGAGTTGAGCAGGATGAGGAAGTCGCCCACCTCCTGCGGCACCTCGTGCGCGATGATGGCCAGCGCCGTGACGATGCCGATCTGCACGTCGGCCAGGAAGGCGGCTGCGATCAGGATGCCGTCGACGAAATTGTGCACCGTGTCGCCGATCGTGATCATGAGGGCGCTGCGGCCATGGTCGTCGGCGGGTCGATCGGGATCGTGCGCCTCGCATCGTTCCTCGTGGCAATGGCGCCACAGCACCAGCTTCTCCAGGACGAAGAAGAGCAGAATCCCGCCCAGCACGGTGGCCGCCATGGTGCGCACGTTCTGCGCTTCGCCGAAGGCGTGCGGCAGGATGTCGAGGAATACCGCGCCCAGCAGCGCGCCGACCGCGAAGCTGATCAGCATGGGCACGCGGGCGGCACTCACGCGCAAGGCGAACGCGCCCGCGGCCAGCGCCGACAGCACGCCGCCCGCCACGCAGGTTAGGACGATCCAACCGAGTATGGGCACGCTGTCGGTTCCTGAGTCGCGTGTTGGTTTGAAAAGGACGAAGGCCAAGCGCGCGCGGCGCGCATGCCACTCTCGGTGGTTCTCTGGGAAACGGCGGATTATACGGGTTGCATCAGGCGCCGCGTTCGCCGATCCAGATCAGCGCGGCCATACGCCCGGTGACGGGGTTGCGGCGATGGCTATAGAAGCGCTCGGGATTGGAGTAAGTGCAAAGCCCGCCGCCATGAACGTGCGTGACGCCGCAGTGGGCAAGGCGCTCACGCCCCAGCCGGAACAGGTCGGCGAGCCACTTGCCCGGTCGCAATGGCCGGAACGCCTCCGCGGCGGCCGCATCGACAGCGCAAAACGCTGCGCGCACTTCGTCGCCCACTTCGAACGCGCTCGGCCCGATCGCCGGGCCGAGATAGGCCATGAGCGCAGCGGGCGCGACCGGCAGCGCGGCGACCGTGTTCTCCAATACGCCGGCGGCGAGCCCGCGCCATCCGGCATGGGCGACCGCCACGACCGTGCCGGCCGCATCGGCGATCAGCACCGGCATGCAATCGGCGATCTTCACGGCGCAGACGACGCCGGGCGTAGCGGTGTACGCGGCATCGGCTTGCACCGCGCTCGTCAGGTCGTCAGCGTGCACGACGCGCGCACCGTGCACCTGCCGCAGCCAGCGGGGTGGACCGGGCAGCAGGGTATCCAGCCGCGCCTTGTTCGCCCGCACCGCGTCGGGATCGTCTGCAGTCAAGTCGCCCAGATTGAAGGTCGCATAGGGGCCAGCGCTCACCCCGCCCGCGCGCGTGGTGATGAAGGCACGCACGCGGGAAGATGCGGGCCAGTCGGGCACGATCCAGTCGGCAGGCCGCATCATTGCGCGTGTGCCGCACGCAGCCGTTCGAGCGCGCCTTCCAGATCGGGCGGCAGCGCGGAGCGAAACCGCATGCGCTGGCCATTCACCGGGTGCTCGAGCTCGAGCCGTACCGCATGCAAAGCCTGACGGCCGATTGCGGCGATGCGCTCGGCCGGCGATTCGCGCCGGCGCCCGTACACCGGATCGCCCAGCAGGGGATGGTCGATGGCAGCGAGATGAACGCGGATCTGGTGGGTGCGGCCGGTATCGAGCACGCATTCGACCAGGGTGGCGTGGCCGAAGCGTTCCAGCGGCGCATAGTGCGTGCGCGCGTCGCGCCCGCCGGCCACGACCGCCATGCGGGTGCGCTGGACGCGATGACGGCCGATCGGCGCATCGACCGATCCGGGCGCAACGATATCGCCGTGCGCGATTGCCTGGTAGATGCGCCCGACCGAGCGGCGCTGGATCTGACGCACGAGCCCGGTCTGCGCGGCGAGCGTCTTGGCCACCACCATGAGGCCACTGGTGTCCTTGTCGAGCCGATGCACGATGCCCGCTCGCGGCACTTGCGCGAGCGCCGGGCAGTGATGCAGGAGCGCGTTCAACAGCGTACCACTCCAGTTGCCGCTGCCCGGATGGACTACCAGCCCTGCCGGTTTGTCGATGACGATGAGCGCGTCGTCCTCGTGTGCGATCGCCAGGGCAAGCGGCTCCGGCCGGTGCGCGAGCGCCTCGGGCGCCGGCGTGGCAGCGACGCGGACGTGCTCGCCGCCCCAGACTTTCTGCTTGGGCTTGGCCACGGCACCGCTTACGTGGACTTCGCCCAGGCGCATCCAGCCGCTGATCCGGCTGCGCGAATGCTGCGGCAGGAGCCGGGCGAGCGCCTGGTCCAGGCGCAAACCGGCCAGCTCGCCGGGGACGGTCAGCTCCAGACTGGCTGGGTCCTCTGTCTTATAATTCGTGGCCATCGCCACAGCCGGGCACGCCACGCCGGCTTGCGCGTCCGACGTCCCGTGAGGTCAATTGCATGCCTGCATCCGTGATTCGAAGCGTGCGTAGTGTAGCCCTCTTGAGCGTACTGCTCCTGGCGGGCTGCGGTACGTTCAAATTCGGGGAAGAGATCGACGAGACCAAGGACTGGTCGGTGTCGAAGCTCTATTCCGAGGCGCGCGCCAATCTGATGGAGCGCAGCTACGCCGAGGCCATCAAGCTCTACGAGAAACTGGAAGCGCGTTATCCGTACGGACGCTACGCGCAGCAGGCGCAGCTCGAGGTTGCCTACGCGCATTTCAAGGAAGGCGAGCCGGCCCTGTGCATCGCCGCCGCGGATCGCTTCATCAAGCTTCATCCCAACCATCCGAACGTCGACTACGCCTACTACCTCAAGGGGCTCGCCAATTTCAACGACGACCTCGGGCTGATGCACATCATCAGCCAGCAGGACTTGACCGAGCGCGATCCGAAGGCTGCGCGCGACGCATTCGAGTCGTTCAAGGATTTGGTGCAGCGCTATCCGAACAGCAAGTACAGCGAAGACGCGCAGGCGCGCATGGCGTATCTGGTGAACGCGCTGGCCTCGCACGAGGTTCACGTCGCCCGCTACTACCTCAAGCGCGGCGCTTACGTGGCCGCGGCCAATCGTGCGCAGGCCGCGCTGCTGACTTATCCGCAGGCGCCCGCCAACGAGGAGGGCCTGCTCATCATGGTGAAGGCGTACGACGCGATGGGTCTGGTGGATTTACGCAACGACGCCGAGCGCGTGATGAACAAGAATTTTCCGAACAGCAAGTATCTGAATGGCGGGGTGACTCGGGACACGCCCTGGTGGGTCATCTGGTAGCGTAGCGCTCAGCTGCACAGCTCGGGACGGTCGCGAAACAGATCCAGCGCCTCGGGGTTCGCTAGCGCCTCGATGTTTTTCACCGGCCGGCCGTGGACCACGTCGCGCACCGCCAGCTCGACGATCTTGCCGCTCTTGGTGCGCGGGATGTCCTCCACCTGCACGATGCGGCTTGGCACGTGGCGCGGCGAGCAGTTGCGCCGAATCTGTTGCCGGATTCGATCGCTCAACGCCTCGTCCAGCGTGAGCCCCGGGCGCAGGCGCACGAACAGCACGATGCGCACGTCGTTCTCCCAGCGCTGGGCGATGGCGAGGCTTTCGACCACTTCGTCCAGTTGCTCGACCTGGCGATATATCTCGGCAGTGCCGATGCGCACCCCGCCCGGGTTGAGCACGGCATCCGAGCGCCCGTAGATGATCATGCCGCCGTGCTCGGTCAGCTCGCACCAGTCGCCGTGACACCAGACACCGGGGAACTTGTCGAAATAGGCGCTGCGGTACTTGGCGCCGCCAGGATCGTTCCAGAACCCGATCGGCATCGAGGGGAAGGACCGGGTGCACACCAGCTCGCCCTGTCCGGCTGCCTTCGGCGTGCCGTCGCCGTCGTAAACCGCTACCGCCATGCCCAGGCCGCGGCACTGGATCTCGCCGCGATACACCGCAGCCAACGGATTGCCGAGCACGAAGCACGCTATGAGGTCGGTGCCGCCGGACATCGAGCATAGCCGCACGTCCGGCTTGACGTTGCGATAGACGTAGTCGAAGCCCTCGGGCGCGAGCGGGCTGCCGGTCGAGAGCACGGTGGTGAGCGCAGGCAGATCGTGCGTGTGAACCGGCGCGAGCCCCTGCTTGGCGATGGCGTCGATGTACTTGGCCGACACGCCGAGTATGGTGGTGTGCTCGTCGCGCGCGTAGTCGAACAGCACCTCGGGGCCGGGATGGAATGGCGAGCCGTCGTAGAGCAGCAGTGTCGCTTCCGAAGCGAGCCCCGAGACCAGCCAGTTCCACATCATCCAGCCGCAGGTGGTGTAGTAGAAAAGCCGCTCGCCCGGCTTGATGTCTACATGCAGCACGTGCTCCTTCATGTGCTGCAGCAGCGTGCCGCCCGCGCCGTGCACGATGCACTTCGGCGCGCCCGTGGTGCCTGAGGAGTACAGCACGTACAGCGGATGATCGAACGGCAGTTGCTCGAACTCGATCGTGCGCGCTTCGTAAGGCGCCATCCATTCGTGGATGTCCACGGCATTCGCAATGCGTGCGAGATCGGGCGAGCGCCGCGTATAGGGCACGATCACCACCTGTTGCACGCTCGGCAGGCGCTGCGCGATCTCGGCGACGTGATCGATCACGTCGATCGTTTTTCCGCCGTAGAAGCAGCCGTCGGCGGCGAACAGGATCTTCGGCTCGATCTGGCCGAAGCGATCGAGCACGCCTTGCACGCCGAAGTCCGGCGAGCAGGACGAGAACACCGCGCCGAGGCTGGATGTCGCCAGCATGGCGATCACGGTGCCGGGAATGTTGGGCATGTAGGCAGCCACGCGGTCGCCGGGCTGGACTCCCGCGGCGCGCAACGCCTGCGCCAGCCGCGATACTTCGGCGTACAGTTCGGCGAACGTCACCTGGCTCGCAACCTGCTCTTCGCCGCGAAAGACGAGTGCGATCGAGTCGTCCTGGCGGCGCAGCAGGTTCTCGGCAAAATTGAGCCGGGCGCCGGGAAACCAGCGCGCACCGGGCATGGCGTCGGCATCGATCAGCACGCGTTCGGCTGTGCGCGTGGCGATCACGCCGCAATAGTCCCAGACCGATTGCCAGAACTGGTCACGGTGATCGATCGACCAGCGCCACAGGGCGTCGTAGTCGGCGCAGGCGAGCCCGTAGCGCTCGTTCGCCATGCGCATGAACGCGGTCAGGTTGGCGCGCGCGGCGGCTTCCGACGTCGGCTGCCACAGCGCAGCATCGTTCATGGCGCAGAATCGTTCATGAGGTGGCGTTGTTCATGACGCAACATCATTCATGACGCAACATCGTTCAGAACGTAGCGTCGTTCATCCGGCGTCCTCGGAACGCAGCAGCGGAAACAGGATCACATCGCGGATACTCGGCGTATCGGTGAGCAGCATCACCAGCCGGTCGATTCCCACCCCTTCGCCGGCGGTCGGTGGCAGCCCGTATTCGAGGGCGCGAATGTAGTCAGCGTCGTAATGCATCGCCTCGTGGTCGCCCGCGGCCTTCTGCCGCGCCTGTTCGCGAAATCGCTCGGCCTGGTCCTCGGGATCGTTCAGCTCCGAGAAGCCGTTGGCGATCTCGCGCCCCGCGATGTAGAGCTCGAAGCGCTCGGTCGACTCCGGATGCTTGTCCGAGCGGCGCGCGAGCGGCGAGGCCTCGGCCGGATAGTCGATGATGAAGGTGGGCTCGAACAGGAATTCCTCGGCTCTTGCCTCGAACAGGCTCAACTGCAGACCGCCGACGCCGTCCGTGGGCCGGTGCGCAGCGCCGATCTTCTGCAGCTCCGCGAGCAGGAATTCCCGCTGCGCGAGCTGCGCCTCGGGATATTCGGGATGATATTTGCGGATGGCGCCCGTCACGGTCAAGCGGTCGAACGGCTTGGCGAAATCGATCTCGCGCCCCTGGTACTGGAAAGCGCTCGTCCCAAGCACGCTTTGCGCGACGTAACGGAACATTTCCTCGGTGAACGCCATCAGGTAGCGATAGTCGCGATAGGCGCAATAGAACTCGAGCATCGTGAATTCGGGGTTGTGCCGGGTCGAGATGCCTTCGTTGCGGAAATTGCGGTTGATCTCGAACACCTTCTCGTAGCCGCCGACCACCAGGCGCTTGAGATACAGCTCGGGCGCGATGCGCAGGTACAGCTCCATGTCGAGCGCATTGTGGTGCGTGACGAACGGACGCGCCGCCGCGCCGCCCGGGATCGGCTGCATCATCGGCGTTTCGACCTCCAGATAACGCCGGTCGAGCAGGTACTGGCGCACGGCCTGGATCGCGCGTGAGCGCTGCACGAAGCGCAGGCGCGAATCATCGTTGGTGATGAGGTCCAGGTGACGGCTCCGATAGCGCGTCTCCTGGTCCGAGAGCCCGTGCCACTTCTCCGGCAGCGGCCGCAGGCACTTTGCCAGTAGACGAAGCTTGCGCACCCGCACCGTGAGCTCGCCCTTTTGCGTCTTGAACAGCACCCCATCGATGCCGACGATGTCCCCGATATCGACCTGCTTTTTGAAGCATTCGTGCTCTGCCTTGCCGGGGAAATTGTCGGCGACGAAGACCTGGATCGTGCCGCTCATGTCCTGCAGATCGCCAAAGGAGAGTTTGCCCATGGTCCGGCGCAGCATCAGTCGGCCGGCAACCTGAACTTCGACCGGATTCAGATCGAGGCTGTCGCGATCGTAGTTGCCGTACTTCTCGAGCAGATCGACAGCGAGATGATTGCGCACGAAGTCGTTGGGATAGGCCAAGCCGGCCTCGCGCAAGCTCTTCAGCTTTGCGCGCCGCTCCGCGATGACGTGGTTTTCGTCCTGGGGGGGGTGTTCGGTTGGCATCGATGATCTCGCGGAGTTGTTCATTACGAATTGTCGCGTACGGCCGGCGCGGCTCAGGTCTAGACGCCCTGCTTCAGGCTGGCCTCGATGAAGACATCGAGCTCGCCGTCGAGCACGGCCTGGGTGTTGCCGATCTCGACATTCGTGCGCAGATCCTTGATGCGCGACTGATCGAGCACGTACGAGCGGATCTGGTGGCCCCAGGCGATGTCGGTCTTGGCGTCCTCCATGGCCTGGCGCTCCTCGTTGCGCTTGCGCAGCTCGAGCTCGTACAGGCGCGACTTGAGCATCGCCATCGCTTCGGCCCGGTTGCGATGCTGCGAGCGGTCGTTCTGGCACTGGACGACGATGTTGGTCGGCAGGTGCGTGATGCGGATGGCCGAATCGGTCTTGTTGACGTGCTGGCCGCCGGCGCCCGAGGCGCGGAAGGTGTCCACCCTGAGATCCGCCGGATTGATTTCGACTTCGATGGTCTCGTCGACTTCCGGATACGCGAACACGCTGGCGAACGAGGTGTGGCGGCGCGCGTTGGCGTCGAAGGGCGACTTGCGCACCAGGCGGTGGACACCCGTCTCGGTGCGCAGCGTGCCGTAGGCATAATCGCCGCTCACCTTCAGCGACGCACTCTTGATGCCGGCGACTTCGCCCGGCGACTCTTCCAGCACTTCGACCGACAAGCCCTTGCGCTCGCAGTAGCGCAGGTACATGCGTTCCAGCATCTGCGCCCAGTCCTGCGCCTCGGTGCCGCCGCTGCCGGCCTGAATGTCGAGGAAGCAGTTGTTCGGGTCCATCGGATGGGAGAACATGCGGCGGAATTCCATGTTCTCGACCGTAGCGCCGACACTGTCCAGATCTCGATCGACGGCGCCGAGGGTCGCATCGTCGTCCTCGGCGCGCGCGAGCTCGTACAGCTCTTCGGCATCGCGCAGGCTCGCATCAATGCGCTCGAGCGAGCCGACGGTGTCTTCCAGGACTTTGCGTTCCTTGCCCAGATCCTGGGCGCGCTGGCGATCGGACCAGATCGCCGGGTCTTCGATCAGCGCGCTGACTTCGGCCAGGCGCTTGCGCTTGGTATCGAAGTCAAAGATACCTCCGCAGCTCGCCCGCTCGGCGGGAGAGGTCCTGGATGTGCGAAGCGATGGCGTTGACGCGCTCGGGTTCCATGGGTCAGCAGGCAGAAGTCCGGGGCAATGGCGCAGATGAGTGAAAAGTGAAAAGTGAAGCGTGAAGGGAGGCTCCGTCACGTTTCGCTCATTCACCCTTCACACTTCACTCAGTCGGCGAGTATACCGCAGGCGGCGCCGCGATTCAGTCCGCGGGCTGCCAATGCTCGATGGTGAGCTGCACACGGCGCGCCCCGTTGAGCTCGTCGATGCCGAGCCGATAGACCGCATGCAGCCGCTGCGGCAGCGGCTCGGCGAAGCCGAACAGGATCGCATCGATCCCTCGCCCGGGTCCTTCGAACACCAGGCGCGAATGCTTCTGTGCCGCCACGCGTTGGCTTCGCACCACGAACTCGCCATGAAAGAGCGGCGGGGCGAAACCCTGGCCCCATACCTCCCGGGTGAGCGTCAGCGCCGAAGCGAGCGCGAGCTCCCCGGTTGCCAGCATGCCGTCGGTCTGGATGGTTTGCGCGAGATCGGACGCGGCAAGGCGCTCGCGGCAGACGGCCTCGAAGGCCGCGCTGAAGCTCGCCAGATCGCGCTCCGCGATCGTGAGCCCGGCGGCCGCGGCATGTCCGCCGAAGCGCAGGATGAGTGCCGGTGCGCGCTTCGACACCAGATCGAGCGCATCGCGCAGATGCAGCCCGGCGATCGAGCGTCCCGAACCCTTGAGCGTGCCGTCGGCACCGCGCGCGAAGGCGATGGCAGGGCGGTGAAAGCGCTCCTTCAAGCGCGAGGCGAGGATGCCGACCACGCCCTGATGCCAGTCGTCGCGGTAAAGGCAAAGGCTGAAGCGGTCTTCGACGGCGCTGTCGATCAGCTCGTCGAGCGCGCTCTGATGCATATCAGCTTCGATCGAGCGCCGCTCGGTATTGAGCCGGTCCAGCTCGCGCGCCATCTGGAGAGCCTGTGTTTCATCGTCGCTCAGCAAGCATTCGATGCCCAGGCGCATGTCGGTGAGCCGTCCGGCTGCATTGAGACGGGGGCCCAGGAGGAATCCGAGATCGTAGGCACCGGCGCGTTGGAAGTCCCGTCCGGCGACCTGGTAGAGCGCCCTGATGCCTGCATGCGCGCGCCCTTCGCGGATGCGCTTCAAGCCGTGATGCACCAGGATGCGATTATTGGTATCGAGGACGACGACATCGGCCACGGTTCCGAGCGCCACCAGGTCGAGCAGCTTGGCCAGGTTCGGTTCCGGTTGCGATGCAAATGCGCCGCGCCGGCGCAATTCGGCGCGCAGCGCGGCCAGCACATAGAACATGACGCCCACACCGGCCAGGTGCTTGCTCGGGAACGCACAGCCCGGCTGGTTCGGATTGACGATGCAGCGTGCGGCGGGAAGCTCGGCGCCCGGCAGATGGTGATCGGTCACCAGCACCTCGATGCCGAGCCGCGCTGCCTCGGCAACCCCGTCGACGCTGGCGATGCCGTTGTCGACCGTGATGATGATGTCGGGTGAGTTGCGGCTGGCGGCCAGGCGCACGATCTCCGGGGTGAGGCCGTAGCCATATTCGAAACGATTCGGCACCAGGTAGTCGGCCTGGGCACCGAGCGCGCGCAATCCGCGCAAGCCCACCGCGCACGCCGTGGCACCGTCGGCGTCGTAATCGGCGACGATCAGCAGGCGTTTACCCGCACCGATGGCGTCGGCGAGGATGAGCGCCATCGCACGCGCGTTCAGCAGCTGATCGACCGGCAGCAGCGCGTTGAGCGGATAGTGCACTTCCGCCGGCTCGCGCACGCCGCGCGCGGCATAGATGCGCGCGAGCAACGGGTCGATGCCGGCTTCGCGCAACGTCGCCGTCGCGATCGGGCAGCACTCGCGCGTGACGATGCTAGGCATGGGCAAGCGGCCTCGCGCGGCGCCACCAGCGGCGCAGGCACTGGCGCGTGATGCCGCGCCCGATCGAGCGACCCGAGCCGAGCAACAGCAGGCGTAACTCGGCGAGCGCGCCTGCTTCGATCTGCTTTGCGAACGGGCCGATCCAGTTGCGCTCGATGTCCGCGAGGGGCGTGCCGGCTGCCGGGCAGACCACGAGCAACGCTGCGTCGGGCGGCAGGTGCGTCAATGCGGTGGCGTCGGCGGGCAACGTTGCGGCTTCCGCACCGCTCGCGCGCGCGATCCCGCGCACGACCGGATCGTCGCTGTAGGCGTGGCTGTAGCGCGAGCGTCCGATTGCGGGCATGCGGCCGTTGCCCCACGGCCAGACGCCAGTTATCGGAAGCTTGCCGCTCGCTTCGCGCGCTGCGTTCATCGGCAGGTCATGCAGCAGCATCTGCGCTTCGGTCACGAGGCGACGGAATTCGGCGCCGTCGGCGCCGGCAGGCAGATGCTGCTCGTCGAGTGCGCCGGCGCACGTCTGCGGCGGCTGCGTTCGCAGCTCGAGCGGCCGGGGCGAGCGCACGTACCAGCGCCCGGCCGCGCCCGATACGAGCTGGAAGCCGGATTGCGCGAAATGCGCTTCGAGCGCCGCCTGCAGCATCTCGGCTTCGGCAGGCGTGACGTCGTCCGGCGGCAACGGCACGAGCAGCAGGCGGGAGCGGTCGGCGCGCAGATGCACCGGGTCGAGCCGCAGCCACTCATCGCCGCCCGGTTCGATGCCATCGCCGAGCAGGCTCAAGGGCGCCGCCGGAAGCCCCCGCTCGCGCGGCAGGTCGAACAGCGCCTGCAGACACGCTTCGAGATCCGCGGCATCGAACGGAATCGGGTCGCCACGCGCGATGAAACGCTCCAGCGTCGCGTGCCGCGCCTCGGCAGCGGACGGCTGCGAGCAGGCATCGATCAAGAAATCGATTTTCATGGCAGGCGTCGGACCGCGGCATGGCGCCCGACTATAGGGGGGCACCTTGCGAGCGTCAACGTTCTAACTCCCCTCTCCCTTCGGGAGAGGGGCTGGGGGTGAGGGAAGTCGTAGCACGACGCCCAATTTCCCTCACCCTCGATCCCTCTCCCGAAGGGAGAGGGAAGACAAGCATGCGCTCGGCAACGGCCTGCGCGTTACGCAAGCAGCCGATCCTCGGTTACACTGCCGTGCTCTTTCGTCCGGCACGCCAGCTTGCAGCCTTTCGAGCTTTTCATCGGCCTGCGCTATACGCGGGCCAAGCGCCGCAATCACTTCATCTCCGTCATCGCGCTCATCTCGATGCTCGGCATCGCGCTGGGAGTGATGGCGCTGATCGTGGTGCTGTCGGTCATGAACGGGTTCCAGAAGGAGCTGCGCGCGCGCATCCTCGGCGTGGCCTCGCACGTGCAGGTGAGCGGCGTGGGCAATCGCCTGTTGCCGTGGCGCGAAGTGCTGCAGCAGGCGCAAAGCCACCCCGACGTGGTTGCCGCCGCGCCGTTCGTGATGGCACAGTCGATGCTCTCGTTCGGATCGAGCGTGCAGGGCGCGGTCATTCGCGGCATCGATCCGGCGGCCGAGTTCAAGGTGGCCGAGGTCGGCAAGCACATGAAAGTCGGCAGCCTGGACGCGCTCGAGCCGGGCGGGTTCGGCATCGTCCTCGGCGCCGAGCTTGCGCGTGCGATGACGGTGCGCCCCGGCGAGACGGTGGTGCTGATCGCTGCGCAAGGCCAGGTGACCCCGGCCGGCATCCTGCCGCGGCTGCGCCAGTTTCGCGTCGTCGGCATCTTCGAAGTCGGCATGTACGAGTACGACTTCGGACTCGCCTACATCCACATCGAAGATGCGCAGCGGCTCTATCGCCTGGGCGATGCGGTGTCGGGCGTTCGGCTGCGACTCGACGATCTCATGGCGGCTCCGCGCGTCGCGCGCGAGCTCGCCATGAATCTTCCGGGCGAGACCTACGTCGCCGACTGGACGCGCAGCCATGCGAACTTCTTTCGCGCGGTCGAGATCGAGAAGCGCGTGATGTTCATCATCCTCACGCTGATCGTGGCGGTGGCAACGTTCAACATCGTCTCGGCGCTGGTGATGGCGGTGACCGACAAGCAGGCCGACATCGCCATCCTGCGCACGCTCGGCGCGGCGCCGCGCAGCGTGATGAAGATCTTCATGGTGCAGGGGGCGCTGATGGGTGTGATCGGCACCTTGGTCGGCGTGGCGGCGGGCGTGCTGCTCGCACTCAACATCGATGTCGTCGTGCCTTTCATCGAGCAGGTCTTCGGCATCCGCTTCCTCGCCAAGGACGTGTACTACATCAGCGATCTGCCTTCCGACCTGCAATGGCCCGACGTGGCCGTGATCGCCTCGGTGTCGCTGGTGCTCACGCTCGCCGCGACGCTCTATCCGAGCTGGCGTGCCGCGCGCGTGAATCCGGCCGAGGCGCTGCGCTATGAATAAGGCGGTGGCGCCGCCGATCGCTGCGGCAGCCCCGGTGATCGAATGCCGGGGCTTGAGGAAGACGTACCACCAGGGCGGATTGCAGGTACCGGTGCTGCTGGGCGTGGACCTGTCGGTCGCGGCCGCGGAAACGGTCGCGATCGTCGGCGCATCGGGCTCGGGGAAGAGCACGCTTCTGCATCTGCTCGGCGGGCTGGACGATGCCAGCGGGGGCGACATCTCGGTGCTGGGCCAGGCGCTCTCGAGCCTCAGCGCGGCTGCACGCGGGGAGCTGCGCAACCGCTCGCTCGGCTTCGTCTACCAGTTCCATCACCTGCTGCCTGAATTCTCCGCGGTGGAGAACGTGGCCATGCCGCTGCTCATCCGCCGCATGGCGCCGTCGCAAGCGCGCGCGCAGGCGGCTTCGATGCTGGAGCAGGTGGGCCTCGGTCATCGGCTGGAACACCGGCCGGGCGAACTTTCGGGCGGGGAGCGCCAGCGTTGCGCGGTGGCTCGGGCCCTGGTTACGCGCCCGGCCTGCATCCTGGCCGACGAGCCGACCGGGAATCTGGACCGTCAGACTGCGCAATCGGTGTTCAGCCTCATGCTGGATTTGAACCGCGCGAGCGGCGCGAGCCTCGTGATCGTGACCCACGACGCGTCGATCGCCGAGCGCACCGGACGCATCCTTCGCCTCGAGGACGGGGTGCTGCGTCCGGCTTAGGCGAGGTTCGTCAGGCGTTCTTTGCGTACTTCCCGGTCAGCTGCGGCGTTAATCCTTCCAGCTTCTTCTCCTGGCGATCGAGGCGCGTCTCGCGCGACCAGGTGCGCTTCAAATCGTCGCGCACGTTGAAGGTGAGCCGCCCCATGCCTTCGCACTCGAGCTCGATCTTGTCGCCGTTCTGGAAACCGCTCAAGCCGCGGTGGTTGGTACCCGTGGCCAGGATGTCGCCCGGCTCCAGCGCATGGATGGAGGTCACCCACTCGATGCAGCGCGGGATCTTGTGGGCCATGTCGTCGCTGTTGAAGTTCTGCTTCAGTTCCCCGTTCACCCACAGCCGGATCTGCAGCTTGTGCGGATCGGACACCTCGTCCGCAGTGACGATGCACGGACCGATCGGGGCGAAGGTGTCGCGCGACTTCATCTGGTAGAACGTGTTCCCGCTCGGCGGCAGCCCGCGCGCCGAGCCGTCGATGAAGTTCATGTAGCCGAACACGTACTTCATTGCATCGGCCTGCTTCACGTTCGAGGCGCGCTTGCCGATCACGACTGCGAGCTCGGCCTCGCCTTCGAACAAGGCGGCGGGCACGTCTGGCAGTACCATGGTGTCGCCATTGCCGATGATCGCGCTCGGCGCCTTGTGGAAGGCGTTGATCGGCGCCGGCTCCGAGCGGGTGCCGTCCTCCATGTAGTTGACCGCCATGCAGTCGATGGTTACCGGGCGCGGCAGCGGAGGACGGATGCGCACGCTGCCGAGCGGCTTGCCGCTGCCCTTCGCCACCGCCTGCTCCAGTCGGCCCTTGTAGGCGTCGAAACGCTCGATCAGCCCGCTGATGAGATCGTGCGGCCCGACGTGCGGGATGTCCTGCACCACCGAGCTCACGTCGACCACGTCGTTGCCCTTGAGAATGCCCAGCTTGAAATCGTCGAAGTAGAGAATCTTCATGATGGTCCCCTCCGGTATGCATGACGATCGGATGCGGTCTGAACCACCGAGCGCGCGGCATCCCCGTCGCCCGGCATGCGGCATGATAACCATCCGTGACGGTCTGCGCGACCGCGGCATGGCCGCCAGGCTCGCGAGCTTCCGGCAAATGCCTTGCAGCTCGCTCCCTCATCCCCAACCTCCGGAGGGAGGGGGAGCGCATTGCGGAAAGCGACTTGTCAGCCACTTTCCGGACCATCATTACCGCGTTCGGCCTAGGCCGGCCGGCCCGGGTCGTCGTTGGCTTCGATGCCGATGATCCCGGCTGCGACGCCGGCGGCGTACAGATCGGCATCGGTCGCGATCTGGTTGAGGAGGAAGCGGCGCGCGCCTCGTTTGATCAGTCTCGGCACGACGATGCCGGCCGCGCCGACGGCGATGCCGGTCCAGATCCAGCCACACAACACCAACGCGATCCCGCCACCGATGATCGCGATTGCGACGAAGGGCAACAGCAGGCGCGCCGACAGGAAAGCGGCCGCAGCGGCCGAATCGATGGCGACGGCGATCCTGCCTTCGCGCCAAGCCGCGACGAATTCGGCGTGGGTCATGCCCGGGTCGCCTGGGGTATGAGGGCCGCTTTCGGCGTGGATCATGCCCAGCGGCAACGAATCGTTCCCAGACGCTTTGCGCCGCTTTCACCGAGATCTGCTGGCCGACGATGGCACGCGCGAGCGTCTGGAAGGCGTCGCCGCGGCTGCCGACCTGGAAGGCGCGATGACTTTCGATCAGGCGCGCGAGCACGGGATCGCAGCTTGCCAAGGCGCGAGTCGCGGTGGACCAGTAACGCGGCGAGCTCATGAGGTATGCGTGGAATCACGAACGGTCAGTCGGCCGGAGCGAGCGATTGTAGCGCCGGCCGTGGTGCGCACTGCGACGATCGATCTGCTGCGCCTCGATCGGGATGATGTATGTCGCGTGGTGCCGTGGAGCTATGCCTAATGGCCGAGGGCGATTCGAGTCGCGGTCCGCTATCGTGACTGCGATTCCGGAGGCGCTCGATTGGTCCTGCCGACCGTGGCATTCGTGGCGGGCGTGGCCCTGCTGCAGATCCAGCCGCACTTGCCGCCGCCCTTGCTGGCAGGATGGCTCGCGGCGCCGCTGCTCGTCCTGGCGATTCTGCAGCGGATGCGCGCTGCGCCGCGCGTCCTGAATCGCGTGGCGCTGTGTCTCGCCGCCGGCTCGCTGGGCTTCTTCTGGGCGGCAGGGTGCGCCCATGTCCGGCTCGCCGAGGAATTACCGGTCGCCTGGGAGGGGCGCGACGTGCGGGTGGTCGGGGTCGTTGCCGGCTTGCCGCAGCCGTTCGAGCGTGGCGTTCGTTTCCGCTTCGACGTGGAGCAGATGCTCACGCCGGGCGCGGTGGTGCCGCGCCACGTGCTCGTCTCCTGGTACGGCGTCTGGCGGCGCGACGACGGCCCTGTCGCGTTGCCCGCGGTGCGTGCGGGCGAGCGCTGGCAGTTCAGTCTGCGCCTGCGACGGCCGCACGGCACGGCGAACCCACACGGCTTCGACTACGAGGCCTGGCTGCTGGAGCGCGGCATTCGCGCGACCGGATATGTGCGCGTGCAGGAACTGCCGCGTCGGCTGGACGAGTTCGTCGCGGCGCCTTCCTATGCCGTCGAGCGCCTGCGCGAGCACATTCGTAGCCGGATTCTGCGCGGGCTCGAGGACGAACCCTATGCCGGCGTGATTGCCGCGCTCGTGATGGGCGACCAGCACGCGATCCCGGCCGCGCAATGGACCGTGTTCACGCGCACCGGCGTCAATCACCTGATGAGCATCTCGGGCCTGCACGTGACCATGATCGCAGCGCTCGCATTCATGTTGGTGTATGCGTTGTGGCGGCACGTAGCGTGGCTCGCGTTGCGCCTGCCCGCGCGCCGCGCCGCGGTGCTCGCCGGATTGGTCGCGGCCGTTGGCTATGCGGCGATCGCCGGTTTCGCGATTCCGGCGCAGCGCACGGTGTACATGCTGGGCGTCATGGCAGCAGTGCTTTGGCTGGGGCAAATCTCGTCGGCGGCCTCGGTGCTCGCGGCTGCCCTGCTCGTTGTCACTGTGCTCGATCCGTGGGCGGTAATGGCGCCCGGATTCTGGCTTTCGTTCGGCGCCGTCGGGGTAATTCTCTATGTGGCCGTGGGCTCGTTGCGTCCGCCGCACTGGGCGCTGGCCTGGGCCCGTACTCAATGGGCCGTTACGCTAGGGCTCGTGCCGCTGCTGCTCGCCATGTTCCAACAGATCTCGCTGGTGTCGCCGGCTGCCAATGCTTTCGCCATTCAGGCGATCAGCCTGGTGGTCGTTCCGGCAGCTTTGTTGGGTGCCGCGCTGCCGTTCGATTTCATCCTGCAGCTTGCCCATGCCGCGATGGCGCTCACCATGGCCGGCCTGGAATGGCTGGCCGCAATGCCCGAAAGCGTATGGCAGCAGCATGCGCCGCCGCCCTGGAGCGTGGCAGTGGCCTTGTGCGGCATTGGATGGATCCTGCTGCCGCGCGGATTTCCCGCCCGCTGGATCGGCGCGGCCGGCCTGTTGCCGCTGTTCCTGGTGCTGCCGCCACCGCCGCCGTCCGGGTCGGTGCGAATGATCGTGCTGGACGTGGGACAAGGGCTCGCGATCGTCATCCGCACGCATCGCCATGCGCTGCTCTACGATGCGGGCCCCGCATATGCGCCGGACGCCGACAGCGGCATCCGCATCGTCGTGCCCTACCTGCGCGCCAGCGGCGTGCGGCGGCTGGACGGCATGATCGTGTCGCACGCAGACGCCGACCACGCCGGCGGCGCGGCCTCGGTATTGGCTGCCGTGCCGGTCGGATGGCTCGCTTCGTCGCTGCCCGGCGATCACGGTCTGCATGCGGCTGCGCGCGAATCGGGGCCCTGCCTTGCGGGACAGCGCTGGGAATGGGACGGCGTGCGGTTCGAGATGCTGCATCCGCTGGTCGGCCACGACGCGCTGCGTCTGAAGGCCAACGACCGCAGCTGCGTGCTGCGCATGACGATTGGCGCGACCCGTGTGCTGATCGCAGGCGACATCGAGGCGCGCTCCGAGCACGAGATGCTCCACAGAGGCGTATCGGTCCGTGCCGAAATCCTGGTCGCACCGCATCACGGCAGCATCACATCGTCCACGCCGGAATTCGTCGCGACCGTGCACCCCGACGTGGCGGTCTTCAGCGCCGGCTATCGCAACCGGTTTCGCCATCCGCGGCCTGAAGTCGTCGAACGCTACCAGCAGATCGGCAGCCGGATCCTGCGCTCCGATCGCCAGGGCGCGCTCGAATTCGAGATCGCCGATCCGAGCTGGCAGATCACGGCCGAGCGCGAGCGCCGCCGGCGCTACTGGCAGGATGCGCCCGAAGGGGACTAGCGCCGCCGCCCGTTTCGCGCCCGCCGGTCTCCGCATAGCGAAAGCAACTCGTCAGGTGGTCGTTCACGAGGCCCGCCGCCTGCATGAAGGCGTACATCGTGGTCGAGCCGACGAAGCGGAAGCCGCGGCGCTTCAACTCCTTGCTGATCGCGTCCGATATGGGCGTGGTGACCGGAACCTGGTCGGTGCGCTTGCGTGCATTGTCGATCGGCACGCCGTCGACGAACGACCACAGCAGGCGGGAAAGGTCCGTTCCGGCGGCACGCAAGTCGAGATAGGCGCGCGCGTTCGCGACCGCTGCCTCGATCTTCAGGCGATTGCGCACGATGCCGGCATCGGCCATGAGCGCCTTCAGCTTGGCGGGCCGGTAACGGGCCATCTTTTCCGGATCGAAGCAGTCGAACGCGCGCCGATAGCCTTCGCGCTTGGCGAGGATCGTGTCCCAGGAAAGGCCGGCCTGGGCGCCTTCGAGCAGCAGCAGCTCGAACAGTTTGCGCGAATCGTACAGCGGCACGCCCCACTCGCGGTCGTGGTAGGCGCCGAGCTGCGCGTTTTTTTGCGCCCAGGCGCAGCGGGTCGGATCGGCCATGATGCATTGTACGGTGGATGCGGGCGATATCGAGCTCGGTGCTGCTAGCGGCACCGCTCGGCCCTCACCCCCCCGCCCCTCTCCCGAGGGGAGAGGGGAGCGTCGTGTCCGCATTGGATAGTCATCCAATGCGGATTCAATAGAATTGGAGCGATGGTGCTGAAATGTCCCAAGTGCGGTCAGCCGAGGGCGTCGGGAGCGAACGCGCAGGCGGTGTGTTCCTCGTGCGGGCTGGTTTTCGCTAAATGGGCGCAGCGCGTTCTCGGTCAGGAGCGGATCCCGCGCAGCGCTTCGAGCGAGCTCGAGTCCGAGGCGGAGTCCGATTCGCCGTCGCTTGCGGCGATTTTCCTGCCGGCAACGGAGCGGGTCGATCCGATTGCCTTCTACGGCCGTTGCGCGCTCTACGTGGCTTTCCTCGTCTGGGGCATCTATTTCATTTCGCTCGACCTTCGCAGCAACGAGATCGGCGAATCGTTCCTGCACCGCGTCAACCTCGTCTTCCACGAGGCGGGGCACGTCGTCTTCATGCCGTTCGGCCACTTCATGATGGTGCTGGGCGGCACCTTGGGACAGCTGCTCATGCCGGCCATCGCGGGCATTGTCCTGTTGCTGAAGACCCGCGATGCGTTCGGCGCATCCATCGCCCTGTGGTGGCTGGGCCAAAGCGTCATGGATGTCGCTCCGTACATCAACGACGCGCGCGATCTCGACCTCATGCTGCTGGGCGGGGGCACCGGCCGCGACCGCCCGGGCATGCACGATTGGGAGAACATTTTGCTCGATCTCGGTCTTATCGAGCATGAGCGCGCGCTCGCGCTGGGCGCGGACCGGCTAGGGACGCTGCTGCTCGTGGCCGGGCTGGCCTGGGGCGCGGCTCTGTTGTACCGTCAGTATGGTGGCTTGAAGCACGGAGCAGGCGGTGGTTGAAGCAAATCTGCAGACAACGGCCGAGTTTTCGCTGCACGATCGGCAAGCGTGGCTTGCCCAATTCGGCGCGCGCTACGGCGCCGACGCGCAGCGCGTCATCGAGCGCGCGCTCGCCATCGCGCGGGCTGAGCTGGCCGAGCGCACGCGCCCGAGCGGCGAGGGTACGCTCGAACACGCGCTCGGGACGGCAGCAATGCTCGCAGGCATGCCGATGGATCACGAGTCGGTCGCGGCCGCTCTGCTGATCGATTTGCCGCCTGCGGCTGCACGAGTGCGCGAGCGCATGCGCGAGAAAGTCGGTGCCGAGGTGCTCGCCTTGGTCGAGGGAGCTGCGCGCATGGCGCAGATCGAACACCTCGGCGTCGCGGTGCCACCCGGCACGCAGGCCGACGCGCAGCTCGAGGGACTGCGCAAGATGCTGCTCGCCATGGTGCAGGATTTTCGCGTGGTGCTGCTCGAGCTGGCGAGCCACACGCAAAGCCTGCGCTATCTCGTCAGGGGCGGGGACGACGCGCAATGCCGGGCCGCCGCGCGCCTTTCGCTCGACATTTTCGCGCCGCTCGCCAATCGTCTGGGGGTCTGGCAGCTCAAGTGGGAGCTGGAGGACCTGGCCTTCCGTATCACCGAACCCGAGCTCTACAAGCGCATCGCGCGCATGCTGGACGAGAAGCGCGTCGAGCGCAGCCGCTTCATCGACGATGCGCGCGACAAGCTCTCGAGCGAGCTCGCGCGCGCCGGCATCGCCTGCGAGATCAGCGGCCGGCCCAAGCACATCTACAGCATCTACAAGAAGATGCAGCGCAAGCGGCTCGCCTTCGAGGACTTGCACGACGTCAATGCGCTGCGCGTGTTTGCGGGCGACGTGAAGGACTGCTACGCGGTGCTCGGCATCGTGCAGAGCCTGTGGACGCCGCTGCCGCAGGAATTCGATGACTACATCGCCAAGCCCAAGGGCAACGACTACCGCTCGCTGCACACCGCGGTGATCGGTCCCGGCGAGCGGGTGCTGGAGGTGCAGATCCGCACCTACGAGATGCACCAGCAGGCCGAGCTCGGCATCGCTGCGCATTGGCGCTACAAGGAGGGCACGCGCAGCGACGGCCGCTACGACGAAAAGGTGGCCTGGCTGCGGCAGATGCTCGAATGGAAGGAGGAACTGGCCGACGGCCGCTCGCTCGCCGAGCATTTCAAAGCGGGGTTGTTCGACGACACGGTTTACGTGCTCACACCGCTGGGGAAGGTGATCGACCTGCCCAAGGGCGCCACGCCGGTCGACTTTGCCTACGCCGTGCACACCGATCTGGGCCATCGCTGCCGCGGCGCACGGGTCGACGGCGTCATGGTGCCGTTGCACACGCCGCTCGTGCATGGCCAGTCGGTCGAGATCGTCGCGGCCAAGCAGGGTGGACCGAGCCGCGACTGGTTGAATTCGTCGCTCGGCTTCATCGCAAGCCATCGCGCGCGCGTGAAAGTGCGCCAGTGGTTCAACGCGCAGAATCTGGAAGCGGCCATCGCGCAGGGCCGCGCGGTGGTGGACAAGGAGCTGCAGCGGCTCGGGTTGACCGCGCTCAAGCTCGAAACCGTGGCCGAGCGCGCGGGCTTCGCGAGCCTGGCGGAATTTCTTGCGGCGGTCGGACGCGGCGAAGTGAACGCGCGCCAGATGCGGACCGCCATGCGCGAGCCCGAAGCGGCCACGGCCGAGCCGAGCGCCCCCGAGCTCGTCACACACAAGTCGCGCGCTGCGCCAGGGGGCAGCGGCATCCTCGTGGTGGGCGTCGACAAGTTGCTGACCGTGCCGGCCAAGTGCTGCAAGCCGGCGCCGCCGGATGCGATCGTGGGATTCGTGACTCGTGGCCGCGGCGTGACCATCCATCGGGCAGGTTGCGTGAACTTGCGCACCATGCCGCCCGAGCGTCTCATCGCCGCGCAGTGGGGCGACTCGGACGGCGGCGCCTTCCCGGTCGACATCGAGCTGCACGCGACCGATCGCACGGGGCTGCTGCGCGACGTGTCGGATACGCTCGCCCGCGAACGCATCAATGTTCTTGCGGCCAACACCGGATCGCGCGATACCGATGCGCGCATGGGGTTCACGGTCGAGGTCGCCGATACCGCGCAGCTTGCGCGCGTGCTCGGGCTGCTCGCTCAGGTGCCGGGAATGGTGAGCGCCAGGCGGCGCTGAGCCACGAGAACCACCCCGTCCGCGACATTGTCGCGCCCGCACCCGCTTGAAAAGGAGGAGAGTTTCAGGTTCCCCGGCTCTCAGGGAACAACGAGGCTCCTTCTCGCAGGAGACGCCCGAAGGATGGCGTGCAGCACCGCGGTGCTGTCATTCAAACGCCGTCGACGATCAGCAATTGCGTCGTCGCCGAGCGTTGCCGCAGCGCCTTCGGCGCCGCGTAGGTTTGCGAACTCCACCAGGCCTTGGCTGCTGTGCGATCGGGAAACTCGAGCACGACCAGGCGCTTGGGTTGCCAGTCGCCTTCCAGGGTTTCGCACGCGCCGCCGCGCACGACGAAGCGTCCATTGAAGGCGGCGAGCGTGGCCGGCACTTCGCGCCGGTACTGCTCGAATACTTGCGGGTCGGTGACCTCGACTTCGGCAATCACGTATGCGGCCATGCTCGCTCCTCAAGTTCGCGCTCGATTGGGTCGATAAGGCGGGCTCGAGCGGGACGAGCCTGCCATTCTATGCGCGCACGCAGGAAGCGGTTTGAATGGTTGGGGGCTTTTGCTACAATCCCGCGCTCGCAGGCGCGTAGCTCAGCTGGTTAGAGCACCACCTTGACATGGTGGGGGTCAGTGGTTCGAGTCCACTCGCGCCTACCACATCGGTCGCGGTCAATTTCCAGGGATAGCGTGCGTGGATCGCCGAACGTGCATCGGGCAGCGAAGCTGATACGGTCGAGCTTGTGACGGAAGAAAGTGCGGCTCGACCGCGCTTTTTTTTGTCCGCATTTTGTCCCCCTGGGGAGCCTCCCAATGCCTGACATCCGACTGCCCGACGGCTCGATCCGCAGCTTTCCCGCACCCCTCACCGTGGGCGAAGTCGCGCAATCCATCGGTGCCGGTCTCGCCCGTGCCGCGCTGGCCGGTCGCGTCGACGGCAAGATCGTCGATACCTCGTACCGCGTCGAGCGCGATGCCGAGGTCGCTATCGTCACCGATCGCGACCCCGACGGGCTGGAAATCCTGCGCCACTCCACCGCGCACCTGCTCGCGCACGCGGTCAAGGAGCTCTTCCCCGACGCCCAGGTGACCATCGGTCCGGTGATCGAGGACGGCTTCTACTACGACTTCTCGTTCAAGCGGCCCTTCACCCCCGAGGACCTGCAGGCGATCGAGAAGCGCATGCAGGAGATCGCCAAGCGCGATCTCAAGGTGGAGCGCAGGCTCATGCCGCGCGACGAGGCGGTTGCGTATTTCCGCAACCTCGGCGAGCACTACAAGGCCGAGATCATCGCCGCGATCCCGGCCAACGAGCCGATATCGCTATACGGCCAGGGCGAGTTCACCGACCTCTGCCGTGGACCACACGTGCCTTCCACCGGGCGGCTCAAGGTCTTCAAGCTCATGAAGCTCGCCGGCGCTTACTGGCGAGGCGATTCCCGCAACGAGATGCTGCAACGGATCTACGGCACCGCCTGGGCGAAGAAGGAAGACCAGGACGCCTATCTGCATCGGCTGGAGGAGGCGGAGAAGCGCGATCACCGGCGGCTTGGCCGCCAGCTGGATCTCTTCCACCTGCAGGAGGAAGCGCCCGGGATGGTGTTCTGGCATCCGAAGGGCTGGTCGCTGTGGCAGGGCATCGAACAGTACCTGCGGGAGGTCTTGCGGCGTCACGGCTACCAGGAAGTGCGCACCCCGCTGGTGATGGACCGGGTGCTGTGGGAGCGCTCGGGCCATTGGGAGAACTACCGCGAGCACATGTTCACGACCGAGTCGGAGAAGCGCGACTATGCCGTGAAGCCGATGAACTGTCCGGGCCACGTCCAGATCTTCAACAGCGGCCTGCACAGCTACCGCGATCTGCCGCTGCGCCTGGCCGAGTTCGGCTCCTGTCATCGCAACGAGCCCTCCGGTGCGCTGCATGGCCTCATGCGCGTGCGTGGTTTCACCCAGGACGACGCTCATATCTTCTGCACCGAGGACCAGATCCAGGACGAGGTGGCCGAGTTCATCCGCCTGCTGATCGAGGTCTACGCCGATTTCGGCTTCGGCGACATCGTCTACCGGCTGGCGACCCGGCCGGAGAAGCGCGTGGGCGACGATGCCGCCTGGGACAAGGCCGAAGCGGCGCTCGCCCAGGCTCTGGACGAGCACAAGGTGGCCTGGGAGCGGTTGCCGGGCGAGGGCGCCTTCTACGGCCCGAAAGTCGAGTTCTCGCTCAGGGACTCGCTGGCTCGCGTCTGGCAGTGCGGCACCATCCAGGTCGATTTCTCCATGCCGGGCCGGCTGGGGGCCGAATATGTGGCCGAGGACAACACCCGCCGCATCCCGGTGATGCTGCATCGGGCGATCCTCGGCTCGCTCGAGCGCTTCATCGGCATGCTGATCGAGCATTGCGGCGGCGCCTTCCCGCTCTGGCTCGCACCGGTGCAACTGGTGGTCATGAACATCACCGACGCCCAGGCACAGTACGCCGAGGAAGTGACAAGGCGCCTGCGCGAGGCCGGTCTGCGTGTCCACATCGACTTGAGGAACGAGAAAATTAACTATAAGATCCGGGAGCATAGTTTGCAGAAGCTGCCCTATCAGCTCATTCTCGGCGAGAAGGAGCGGGCCGCATCCACGGTGGCCGTGCGCAATCGCAAGGGCGAGGATCTCGGCGCGATGCCGTTGCCGGCATTGATCGCGCGCTTGCAGGCAGAGATCGCGAGCCGGAGCCGCACGGCCGAATAGCAATCGACAGGAGTCACCGCAATAGCACAGGAACGAGAGGCAAGGATCAACAGCGAGATCACGTCGTCGGAAGTCCGGCTGATCGGGGTCAACGGAGAGCAGATCGGCGTCGTGCCGATCGCTACCGCGCAACAGATGGCCGAGCAGGCAGAGGTCGATCTGGTGGAAATCGCACCAGGCGCAGCGCCGCCCGTGTGCCGTCTGATGGACTACGGCAAGTTCAAGTACCGCGAGAGCAAGAAGCGGCACGAGGCCAAGCTCAAGCAGAAGCAGATCGTCGTCAAGGAAGTGAAGTTTCGTCCGGGAACGGACGAGGGCGACTATCAGATCAAGCTGCGAAACCTGATCCGGTTCCTCGACGAGGGTGACAAGACCAAAGTGACGCTGCGATTTCGCGGCCGGGAGATGGCGCACCAGGAGTTCGGCATCCGCTTGCTGCAGCGGATACGCGACGATCTCGAGCCCCACGGGGTGGTGGAGCAGTTTCCCAAGATGGAAGGCCGGCAGATGATCATGGTGCTGTCGCCCAAGAAAGTATTGCCCAAGCCCGTGGCGAAAGCGGACCCGGCGCCGGAACAAGCTGCGGCACGATCGAAACCGACCCCCGCCTGACAAGGCGCGGGCCGATGCAAGCGAGCCGGGACACGGAAATCGGTCCCGCTCATATAACAAGTGGTGGACGGTTCACAAGCGCTCCGACGGTTCACAACGCTCCGCGGGGCCACCGATCGCCATGTCATAATCAGGAGTCGTCATGCCGAAACTCAAGACCAAGAGCGGCGCTGCCAAGCGCTTCAAGGTGCGCGCGGGCGGCAGCGTCAAGCGCAGCCAGGCGTACCTGCGTCACATCCTTACCAAGAAGTCCACCAAGCGCAAGCGTCAATTGCGCGGGACCACCGAGGTCCACGCCGCCGACAAGAAGTCGGTGCGCGCGATGCTGCCGTACGCATAAGGAGACGCCGCCATGCCACGAGTCAAGCGCGGCGTCACCAGCCGAGCCAGCCACAAGAAGGTTCTGAATCAGGCCAAGGGCTACCGCGGCCGGCGCAAGAACGTCTTCCGGGTCGCGAACGAGGCCGTGATGAAAGCCGGCCAGTATCAGTATCGCGACCGGCGCCAGCGCAAGCGCCAGTTCCGTAGCCTCTGGATCGCCCGCATCAACGCCGCGGCGCGCGAGGCGGGACTGACCTACAGCACGTTCATGAACGGGTTGAAGCGCGCGGCGATCGACGTCGACCGGCGGGTGCTGGCCGATCTCGCGGTGCACGATCCGGCGGCGTTTACCAAGCTCGCGCAGTCGGCGAAAGCGAGCTTGCCCGCGCAGCCCGCCGCGCCAGCGTAGCGACTTTCGCCGAGCGCTCCTCGGCTCGTTGCCGGCTTGCGCCTGGTCATCCCGCCTGTCGTCACTCCCGCGCAGGCGGGAGTCCAGGACGGTGGACGATTTCTGGATCCCCGTTTTCACGGGGATGACGTCGACCAGGACACCGCCGGGAACGCTTGATTTCATTAGATCGTTGCGATCAGGGACAATCGCAGCACCATGTCCGATGTCGATTCCATCGATGCCCTAGTTGCCGAAGCCGAGGCCCGGTTCGCCTCGGCCACCGACGCGGCATCGCTCGAGAACGCCAAGGCGCGCTACCTCGGGCGCACCGGCGCGCTCACCGAGCTGCTGAAAGGTCTCGGCAAGCTCGCCCCCGATGAGCGGCGCGAAGCCGGCAGCCGCATCAACGAGGCCAAGACGCGCATCGAGCGCTCGCTCGATGAACAGCGTGCGCGCCTGCGCCATCAGGCGCTGGAAAGGAAGCTGCGCGAGGAAGCGATCGACGTGACCTTGCCCGGGCGCGGTGCCGGGCGCGGGGGGCTGCACCCGATCACGCGCGTGCGGCTGCGCATCGAGGCGCTGTTCCGCTCGATGGGGTTCGAGGTTGCCGAAGGGCCGGAGATCGAATCCGACTTCTACAACTTCACGGCGCTCAACATGCCGGAGAATCATCCGGCGCGCTCGATGCACGACACCTTCTACGTGGAGGGCGGCAAGCATCTGCTGCGCACCCACACGTCGCCCATCCAGATCCACTACATGCGCTCGCACGAGCCGCCGCTGCGCGTGCTTGCGCCGGGGCGCGTGTACCGGTCCGATTCGGATGCGACCCACTCGCCGATGTTCCACCAGGTCGAGGGCCTATGGGTCGACGAGCACGTCACGCTGGCGAATCTCAAGGGCGTGGCGATCGAGTTCCTGCAGCGCTTTTTCGAGCGGACCGACTTGCGCGTGCGCTTTCGCCCCTCGTTCTTCCCGTTCACCGAGCCCTCGGCCGAAATCGACATGAGCTTCGGCGAGGGCTGGCTCGAGATCGGTGGCTGCGGCATGGTGCATCCGAACGTTCTGAGGCACGGCAACATCGATCCGGAACGCCACCAGGGATTCGCCTTCGGCATGGGCATCGACCGGCTCGCGATGTTGCGCTACGGCGTCGATGATCTGCGGTTGTTTTTCCAGAACGATTTGCGCTTCCTGCGACAGTTCGCCTGAGCGCCGTCCGGGGCGCGGCAAGAGCTGGACGTCCCGAGTGGAATACGAATGCTTGCGACATGAAATTTTCAGAAAACTGGCTGCGCAGCCTGATCGATCCGGGGCTCACCAGCGAGGCGCTCGCGGACCTGCTCACGATGGCCGGCCTCGAAGTCGAGGTGCGCGAGCCGGTCGCGCCGGCGTTTTCCGGCGTCGTGGTTGCGAACGTCGCCGCGCTCGAGCGCCATCCGTCCGCCGACCGGTTGAGCGTGTGCCGCGTCGATACCGGCACGGAGACCCTGCAGGTCGTTTGCGGTGCGCCGAACGTTCGATCCGGAATGCGCGTTGCCTGCGCGCGCGCGGGCGCCCGCTTGCCCGCACTGGCAGTCGAGCGCGTGCAGGTGCGTGGCGTGGAATCCTCCGGCATGCTGTGCTCGGCGCGCGAGCTGGGCCTGGGCGATGACCATAGCGGCGTGCTCGAGCTCGACGTGCAGGCCGCCCTCGGGGCGGACGTGCGAGAGCACCTCGATCTCGACGACTGGCTCTTCACGCTCAAGCTCACGCCCAATCGCGGCGACTGCCTGAGCATCCTCGGCCTCGCGCGTGAGGTCGCGGCATTGACCGGCAAGCCCTTCCGATCGCCCGAAATCCTTACCGCACCCACCACGCTGTCCGATGAACGCACGGTGCAGCTCGAAGCAGGCCCGGCGTGTCCGCGCTATTGCGGCCGCGTGATGGCAGCGGTAAACCCCCGCGCCCAGAGTCCCGGGTGGCTGCGCCGCCGGCTGGAACGCTGCGGCTTGCGCCCGATCTCCGCCATCGTCGATGTCACGAACTACGTGATGCTCGAGCTCGGGCAACCGTTGCACGCCTTCGACCTGGCGCAGCTGCAGGGCGGCATCCACGTGCGGCTCGCCCGCCCCGGGGAGTGGATGAAGCTGCTCGACGGCCGCGACATCGCGCTCGACCCCGCGCACCTGGTGATCGCGGACGAGCACAAGGCGCTCGCCCTGGCCGGCGTGATGGGAGGCGAGGCGAGCGGGGTGTCCGATGCCACCCGCGCGGTCTTCCTCGAAAGCGCCTACTTCGATCCGGCCACCGTGGCGATGGCTTCGCGCGGCCTGGAGATCGCGAGCGATGCCGCGCACCGCTTCGAGCGCGGGGTGGATTTCGAGCTCGCGCGCGACGCCATCGAACGCGCAGCCGCATTGATTTTGGAGATCTGCGGCGGTGAGGCGGGCCCGGTGACCGAGGCGCTGGGAACGCTGCCGGCGCGAAACGCGGTGAAGCTGCGTACCGAGCGCGTTCAGCGCGTGCTTGGCATCGAGCTTGGTGCGGCACGCATCGAAGAGATTCTGCGGCGTCTGGGACTCGGAGTCGCGCCAGAAGCCGGAACGCTCCAGGTGACCGCGCCGAGCCACCGCTTCGACATCGAGATCGAGGAAGACCTGATCGAGGAGATCGCCCGGGTTCACGGCTACGAGAACATTCCCCCGACGCTGCCGGTTGCGTCGGCTCCGATGCTGCCGGTGCCCGAGCGGGCGGTGCCCACTCGCGCCGTCAAGCGCGCGCTCGCGGCGCGCGATTACTTCGAAGTGGTGACTTTCAGCTTCGTCGGCCGTCAGCTCGAGGCCGATTTCGCCGCAGCCGCCGAACCCGTCGCCGTGCTGAATCCGATCGCGAGCCCGATGAGCGTCATGCGCAGTACCTTGCTCGGCAGCCTGGTCGAGTGCGTACGATTCAATATCGCCCGCAAGCAGGAGCGTATCCGCGTATTCGAGGTCGCGACCTGCTTCGAGCGCGACGGTGCCGGCTTGCGGCAAAGTGAGCGCCTGGCAGGGCTTTGCTACGGCAACGCACATCCGGAACAGTGGGGCGAACGCAGCCGCGAGGTCGATTTTTTCGACATCCGAGCCGATCTCGAGGCCGTGATCGCTCATGAGAGCTTGCGCTTCGAGCCCGCGCAGCATCCGGCATTCCATCCCGGGCAATGCGCCCGCGTGCTGCTCGGCGCCGAGCCGGTCGGCTGGATCGGTGCGCTGCATCCCGGCTGGCAGCAGAAGTACGAGCTGCCCGCGGCAAGCGTCGGCTTCGAGCTCGATCTGAATGCGATCTGCGCGCGTTCGCTCCCCGCGTATCGTCCCCTGTCACGCTTGCAGCCGGTGCGTCGGGATATGGCGCTGGTCGTGGATGAAACGCTTTCGGCAGCGCTCCTGCAGCGCGCGATTGTCGACGCGGGAAGGCCTCTGGTGAGTGCCGTCACGCTGTTCGACGTGTATGCTGGAGAAGGCATTCTCGAGGGTAGAAAAAGTCTTGCTTTCCGAGTGTTATTGCAAGATACTGAAAAAACTTTGACGGATGCGGAAGTCGATGACCAGATGCGGCATATCGTCAAGGTTCTCCAACAAAAACATGGGGCTGTGCTTCGAAGTTAACGAAGTTGTTAACTATTGCTCGTAGCTCTTTGAAGAACGTAGCGCTAGGGAGAGCGGGGAAAAATGCATTCTGGCCTGAACTTCACCGCCATCCACTCCGACACCGGGATGGGTGACAGCCACG